>JARXAV010000321.1 GCA_029865665.1 Flectobacillus sp.
GAACCTAAGCGAAGAAGCTATTTCCGAAATTGAGCAGCAGTTGATTACGGTTGGTAAAAATAACAAGTTCAAAAAGACGACCTACACCGCCAAAGGCAATGCTCAAGAAGCCCATGAAGCCATTAGACCTACGCATTTTGACGCAAGAACGGCAGGTGAAAATGAAGAACAACAAAAATTGTACAGCCTGATTTATTTGCGTGCCATTGCTTCGCAAATGATTCCTGCGGAGTATTCCAACGATAAAATCAGTATTCTTGACCAAACCGACGGCAAACTCTTTGAATCCAACAAACGAAGCCTAGTCGAAGCAGGATTCTTGGAAATGTATAACGATGCGTCGGAGGAAGACGAAGAAGAGGAAATCGGCTCAAGCATACAAGGAAAAATAGCAGTAGGTGATGAATTGACTATTTTTGACATGACAGGAAAAGGCACGTATTCCAATCCTCCTAAACGCTACGACGAAGCTGGCTTAGTCAAAGAATTAGAAAAACGGGGCATTGGTCGTCCTTCTACCTACGCTGCCATTTTAAATCAGGTAATTGCCATTAAGAAATATGCTTTCCCATCGACCATTGCACCTGTTATCAAAGAAGTCGAAGTGATTCAACTCAATCACGAGTTTAAGGTGAGTTGCATACTAGAAAAGCAGAGCATCGGTGGTGATAAAAATAAGCTTATTCCATCAGAGCATGGAACAGCTATCATTGACTTTCTTAACGCCAATTTTAGCCGAATGATGGATTACCAATTTACGTCTAACATCGAAGCTCAACTAGACGAAGTAGTCGAAGGCAAAGCAAATTATCTGGACGTGATGCAAGGCTTTGATACGACGCATTCGACGAGTCTCAAAGAATGCGAAGCCTTACCTGAAGTAAATGCTTTCGAGCGAAAAACAACCTTGCTTGGACAATTAGAAGGACATCCTGTTAGCTATGGCAAGACGGAAAAAGGAGCTTATTTACTCCATCAAAATGTGTTTTATAATCTGAGCGACGAAACTATCCCTGACCTTGCTCAAGCTGGAGTGATTATCAAACAGCTCAAGGAGAAAAAAGCGTTAAGTCTGGTGCATCAGGTAAAAGACCTAGTAGTTAAAAATGGGCAGTATGGCTATTACATCGAAGACAAGAAAGGCAATAAAGCTCCGCTAAAAATGGAACTAGATGCCATTAAGCAATTAGATTATAAGGAATTAAGCGACAAACTAAAAAGTTACCTAGCATGGAAAAAGAACAAGCGATAGAAAGAATTAGCTTACTGGATGCCATGCGTGGCTATTTCATTGCATGGGTTGGTTTGTTTAATACGTTCAACATCCTAAACGCAGTCTATCCAAATGCTTATTACTCCAGTATTTTACTGCTCATTAACGATAAAGGCTGGTTTTGCCTGTCGGCCATTTTTGGGTATAGTTTTGGGTTATTACTAAAAAAGCAGAAAGACGGAGCCAATATCTTTCTAAAACGGATGCTTGTCTTATTTTTACTAGGTATGGCAAACAGTTTGCTTTACTACGGAGACATTCTAAAAGACTATGCCTTAATTGGAATGCTGATTTATGGGCTTAGAAAATACCTGATTCAGTATCCCGTTCGGTCGCTTTTACTCGTGCTGTTTCTGGTATTACTGACCCATGTTTTCGTAGATAATGATATGAGTAAAGCAGGAAGCATCAAGGATTTTAGGTACGCTTCCAATGTGTTTTGGGCGAATGTCAGCTATACCTTTCGCTTGAATGGGCAGTCGTATTATTACCTGATTACCTATCATTTGGAAATGTTACTTCTGGTTTTAATTGGCTTTTATGGGTCTTATTTAGGGATTGCCAGAACCTATCTTTGGGTATTTGACAAGGCGACTAGCAACTTTCGATTATACCTTGGATTAGATGTTTTGATGCTCCTTATTTTTGTTGCATCTGCCTTTATTCCCTGGTTAAATCGCCTAGCATACTTTGCCCATATTTTCTTGTTTTCCCTTTGGTACATGACGGGTTTTTACCTCATTATTAAACCCCACACAAGCCTGCATCGGATACTTTCCAACTTAGGACGCAAAACGCTGACAATTTATATTCTTCAAAATGTCATTTTATGTTCGTTCTGGTTTGTGGGAGCTAACAAGGGTTTAGCTTTTAATTCATTGCTTTTTTTAGGATTGCAAATGGGGGTGTTAGGGGTGTTTCTCGTTAAGCAAACATGGTTGCAACGAGTTGGATTGGAAAGGATTTGGAGGAAGGTGGCTTGTTGGATTTAGGTTAATACATTTTAAGAGTAGAGTACGTATTTATACGTGTTTTATAGAGTATAAATACGTACTTTTATTCTCAAAGTGAGATATAGACGATAAATTTCGGTATCATTAATGCACATTAAATCTAAATGAAACTACCGTTATTACAAATCTATGAAAGGAAAGCAACCTAAAGAATATAAGATTAAAATCCCTGTTTACGTTTCAGAGTTAATTGACAAGCCAATGGATATGTTTGGAGGCATTACCAAATTGGATATGATTAAAAGTATTAAAGATAAGCTTAGTACTTATAATGATAGCGTTAGAGAAATAAAAAGACAGAGACGTAACAAAACATTTGAGAAACATATTAAGGGGATTAATTATGATGAAATTGAACTGGGAGACACTAAGGCACTGCTACTGCGTATAACCTCGTTTAATACTAATTACTTGGATGGTTTTTTTGAAGAAGAAAAAAAAATAGTCCTTACAAAGAAAGCTAAAATAGGTAGTGATAATAACTTCATACTCATATATCCTAATATCTATAGTTTAGCACCCGAGAAGTATAGGTATCAATGGATTTTTTTACTTTACGAAGACCCTAATAAAGAAAGTTCGGATGTAATAGGTACAGCGAAAATTGTGCTTAAAGATATATTAAATATTGAAGTTAAAAACATCAAGTTAAATACTGTTATTGAAGCATTGAGAGATGCAAAAGTGACACCATTAGTGGAATTGAAAATTACTACACTCGATTTTGATATTGAGGATAATTACCCCAAACTTAAAAATTACATTACCAGCAGAAAAGTAAAAACAATAGATGAGTCAATCTATGAAAATTTACCTTCCGAAGATGCTATTGATTTAATTACCTTTGGTAAGAACTTTTTTCGGAAGGGATACCAGGTAGTTAAACGCTTTATACTTGGTAATAAGGAGTTTAAAATTACGCAAACCTATGAAGATGCTAATGAGAAAATCAAAGAGGTTGTCGAAGAGATATACAATTCGGAGACAACAATAACTGAAGATGAGTTACAAAATGAACTTTATGAAACTGACTTTGTTTTAGGCAAGTTAGTACCAATTTTATCTCAATATCTTAACAATAAGGATGAAGACTGATACTGTAATGATGATTTTGTCTGACATATCTAATTTCAATTTAGGTATGTTCGGAATCTCTATTACTGTCTTTACTGTACTATATGCCTTTATTTTAAGCCGAAAAGATAGCCTGAGAGAGTTAAATAATATCATAAAGTCAGGAAATAATTCACCTGCATTAATCCAAAAAACATCATTTTTCCTAGCACATACAACAAAGTGGAAACGGTTAAACCAACATTTGAAATATTTGGCTACAATTTCTATTTTTTTATTCTTCGCAGCTACTATCCTAAAATACATCTACTATGCTGAGGAAAATAAGTCACTCATCAATCTGGTGTGGCTACTGGTAATACTTACGTTTTTAGTAGCTGCATATATACTCGTTGTGTTAGCTCTTGTACTTAAAAATTATAACAAAACGACAAATTTTTAATAGTTAGATACTTCTTCTAAATAGACTTCGCTAATAATTGGTTTATCATCGAAGTCTATTTGAAGAATCATTTTCAATTAGCCCATGTTTTGAATTCTACAAAAACAATCGTGGCTATTGCTTTTCTGTGAAAGTTAATTAAAATACTTTCGTCTCTTTCTGGTGCGATTTCATGAACAATTGTATTTCTATTCTTCTGTAAAGCCTTCAAAAAAGTAACTTCTTCTTCTTTAAAGTATTTCTGTTGTTCGATGAAATTTATACAATCTCCCCAATTGATTTTTTTTGGGTCTTGATCTATTTTTGCTTTAAACTGATTACAAAAGTTTTTATTTTCAAGAGACATGGCTTTCAGTTGATTCTCAAGAATCTTTGCTAAGATAGCTAATGACACATTAAGCTTTTCTCCTTTTAAGGCATGAATACAATCATCAATCTCCTGAGTAAAATCGGGCTTTTGATGAAAAACTTCACCTTTTAGCTTTTCAAGCTCAATAATCAAGTCTTTTATCGACTCCTGAGGGTTAGGAATATGTTGAAATTCCTGATACCATGATTGCTGAGATAGATAGCTGTGTTTCCAGTTATTCAATTCAGTGTCTAAAATATGAATCCCATTTTTTAGTTTATCATTTTCCCTCTGCTTTTGAATGAGCTTTTTCTTGTTCTTGGTATCCTTATCAATTAACCAGGCAATTGCTAATAAGCAACCTGTGAATATTAAAACAAAAGTTAATTCAACGTTATTCTTCTTGGACATTTATGTTGTGACTATGGATTTAGATAAAGTTTACTACAATTCTCCCTACTCAAAACTAACTTTGGGTAGTTTATTGATGATTTCTACGGTTTCTGTACTTACTCGAATGATAGATAATAGTAGGTCTAAAATGTATCTTGGATTACCTACTTCTTCTGCCCAATCATTGGGGTCGTTCTTGATTCCGCTGTCTTTGTGCGTGGTTACTTGATAACGCTCTACTATCCAATCAATCGCTGATTTGCCGTTTACTTGATACTGATAGGCTTCATCAGGGATGTTTTCAATGATTATCTTTGAGTTATAGTAGATTACCGACTTATCTTGCTTACTGGCAAAACGCATTTTTTCTACTTTGAAAAAACCGCTTTCTGCTCCCTTAACGATTACTCCTTCGGCAGGTGGAACGTTTTCGTAGTCAACATGAAGTTTTGCTAATTTTCGTCCCGCTTTAGAGAAACTCCAAAAGTCAGTAGGTTGAGCTACTAATGGAATACGTGGCAACATTTTCTTTAAATCATCTGCAAACAATTCTCTGTATTCTGGGCTATGTAAAAAACCATAGACATAGTAAAAAATATCTTCTTTGGTAACAATATTAGAATAAGACTGACGTGCTTGCTTTAAAATAAAATCGGAAATAGCATCACGTCTTTGATACTTCGTATGGTTGGTATCAAATAAATTAGTTTGCTCTGTTTTTACTTCTTCATAATAGTACAAAGGAAAGCACTGAGTATCACCGTTAAAATGGAAGTTTGCAATTTTATCCGATAATAATACGGCTATTCCGTCATTAGCACTTGGTGAAATGCAGATAGTAAAATTTGGCAAATCTATATTAGGGTAAAGCATTTCATTCCTACCGGTTCTTTCAATAAAAGATTTGTGAAAATATAAATTTTGTTTGCAAAATGGTCTGTAGTTACTCTTAATTATTGCCGTATTAACAAAAAAATGTTGTTTACCATTTTCTAAATCTTTTTTAAGATTTGCCGACCAGCTTATTTTTCTTGCATCAGAACTTATTGTATCACCAATTTCTGATTTCTTTATCCCAATAGTTTTTTGCAGTTCCTGATTGTAAAAATCAATCATACTTTTCATATTAATTTCCACTGAAGTATAGCAGAAATTATAAACCCAAAAATCTCTTGCCGTATTTACACCTACTGCATTAATATTAAAAAAAGACTGTGTAGTTAAACTATTTTTTTTTTCAGATGCTAAAGAAATATAAGTACTGAATATATCATTACGCTGACTAATCCAATCCCCATATTCATTCGGTTGAATGTTAACCCATTCCATTTTCTTATTAGCCACAGAACTAAACTTTTTAATAATATTAAGTTTCTCTTCTGTTTTTAAGTAATCCCCAATATCATGATAATGGATGGTTGCCTTCTGTCCTTTAATACTAATTGGTTTTTTAACCAAAAAAGAAATTGAAATTGGAGTACGTGAACCAGAGCCAAAAATTTTGCCACCTTCTTTACGAGATAATTCACCACTGGTACGTTGATTACCACGAAGATTAAAAACGTAAATCGTCGAAAATTCCATTTCGAGACATTTACGAAACCCGTCCGTACTGTTTCCATCTAACCAAGCTCCATTCGATACGAAGGCAATAATTCCTCCATTATCTTTATCTAATCTATCCGAAGACCAGCGGAATGCTTTGATATAAGAATCATAAAGTGATTTATTAAGCCCTGCATTTGATTCTTTGGCATAAGAATTGGCAATCTTTGCATCTAAAATAGGATAACTCTGATTTTGAGCATTATCATTCGCAGACTTTTGCCCAACAGAATAAGGAGGATTGCCAATAATAACTCGTAAAGGTGCTTTTTTCTGAGCAATCACACGGTCTGAGTTTTGCGGAAACATCTCAGAAAACATCTTTTCACTTAGGTCTGATTCTCCTAATTGGAACGTATCGGTTAAGCAAATGCCCTCAAAAGGAATGTAGTTAACGTCCGTTGGATTGGTGTCAGGATTTTGAGCCATGAGTAAATCATGGAACGTGTTTTCGATGTTGATAGCCGCAATATAATAAGCCAAAAGCACGATTTCATTGGCGTGCAGCTCTTTACTATATTTTCGTTGTAAGTCCTGAGCCTTAATAAGACCACTCTGGAGAAGTCTCGTCATAAACGTACCTGTCCCTGTGAATGGGTCTAGGATATGAACATTTTCGTCAGAAATAGAACGGTTGAACTCCTTTTGCAGAATAGCATCTACCGAATGAACCATAAAGTCCACGACCTCGATAGGAGTATAAACAATACCCAACTGTTCCACCATTTTAGGGAAAGCCGTTTTGAAGAACTTATCGTATAATTCTACAATGATTTTTTGTTTACCTTCCGAATTATCAATACCCCCTGCACGTTCTTTTACCGAATCATAGAACTTTTGTAGCGTTTCTGCATCCTTATCAAAAGATTGGTCTTCCAACAAGTCCAGCATTTTTTGCATAGAAACCGAAATAGGGTTATTCTTAACGAATGAATATCCTTCAAAAAGAGCTTCAAAGACAGGTTTAGTAATGATATGCTGAGAAAGCATTTCAATTGCTTCTTCTTGTGTAATGGAAGGATTAATGTTTTTTTGGAGACCCGACAAAAACAAGTTAAAAGCCTTTCCATGCTTTTTGTCTTCGTTCACTAAACGAGTAATCCGAAGAATATAACGTTCTGCAATTTGAGCGACATCCTTAGCCCATTGTTCCCAATAACGACGGTCTCCAACCTTTTCTACCATTTTGGCAAAAAGAGCATCCTGATATTTTTCAAAATCAAGCGACATTTGAATTAACTCGTCCGCAGAAGGGCCAGCAGTCGTAGCACCCGAACCACCTTCTGTATAACCTCCGTTGTTCGGTCGCCCTACGGTTACTTTATTAGATCTTTTTTTATTCAGCTCAATTTTATTAACCGTTGCATTAAAACGGTCATCATGGGCACGAAGAGCGTTCAACACGGTCCATACTACTTTATAATCGTCGCTTTTGGCTAAAACATCTTCCCCTTTTGCTGTACTTGCTGCAAAGATAGGAATGATAATGTAGCCATATTTTTTACCCTCTGCCAAACGCATAACACGTCCAACGGATTGTACCACATCTACCTGAGAGTTTCGAGTAGAAAGAAAAAGTACGGCATCCAAGGAAGGTACATCAACACCTTCCGATAAACAACGAGCATTCGTTAAAATACGACATTCCTTAGGGTCTTCTGGAGTAGCTTTTAGCCATTCTAAATGTTCATTACGTTGAATAACAGACATTTTACCATCCACATGACGAGAACTAACACTAACAAGCTTATCTTGTTTATCCTTCGTTAAAGATTTGGTGTAAGTATCTTTCGTATCATTAAAAATCCTTGTTACCTGCTTTGAATCACTTATGTTAGAACAGAAAGCCACAGCCCTACGCATAGGTTCTGGGTCAGTTTCAGTAATTAGCCCTGCATCTCCTAAAACCTGTTTAGATAAGGCACTAATACAACCAATTAGATTAGAAGCATCATCGGCACTAAATTCTTGATTAGTATCTTTTATTTTCTTTTGGAGTTCTGGCGAAATATCATCTTCAGATACCGTCAGGATAAGCACCTTATAATCTGTCAATAAACCTTTTTCGACAGCCTCGCCAAAACCAATACGATACATTTCTTCGCCATATAGATTTACATCATCCATTGAACAAAGTGTAGCATCAAATTTATCTGCTTTATTTTTAGAAGAGTCATTGAAAATTCTAGGCGTAGCGGTCATATATAACCTTTTACGAGCCTTTATGAACGAATTATCATGCACTTTTACAAAAGAAGATTCATCTTTACCCGCAATGGTTACACCCGTTGTACGGTGAGCTTCATCACAAATAATCAAATCAAAAATCCCGAAATTTCTATCTTGTTTAAGAAGTGCCTGTTGTGACTGAGCAATTACCTCAATTGACTGATAAGTAGAAAAGACGACTGTCATTCCTTGCTTATCTCGTTGCTTGATATACTCGAATTGCTTTAAGATATTTTTTACATCGGTAGAAGCTGGTAATGCCAAATCAATGATACTAGAATCATCTGAGTCATCACTGTTTTTACTAACTCCCGAATCCGAACAAATACAAATAGCATTGATAGGTTCAGAAGCCTGAGCAGTCCATTCTCGCAATGTTTGACCCAGTAACGCAATAGATGGCACTAAGAATAAAACTAGGCCTTTCCCATTGGTTTCATTTTCTGCAATTTTTAACGAGGTAAAGGTTTTACCCGTACCACACGCCATAATTATTTTACCTCTGTCGTGCTGTTGAGAAAGAAAATGTTCGTGGGTATTATTAATAGCATCTAATTGGTGAAGGCGTGGGCTTTTACGAGCCAAACGAGCAGGCTCACCGAATGCACCACTTTCTAAAACTTCCCAATCGACAGGAGCTTGTTCTAAATCGTACAGATTTATCCTGGAAACAGGAGGATTTTGGTTTTTGATAGCCTCCTGTGCATTTGCTCCCCAGTTATTAGTCGTAGAAATCCAAAGGCGATGAGCAAAGCCAACTGTCTGAAAATTATCGTTTGTAAAAGTACGGCTTGATGTAGATAAGAAAGAATCTACTTCGGGTTTATCAATGGCAGCATTCTCTGCGTAACACTTACACTGAATTGCCCAATAGTCCCCTTCGTGAGTTAGAGCCACTAAATCTATACCTGTGTCCTTACCACCAAAATCTTTTTTAGCAGGAAATTCATTCCAAAGCCAGACATTTTTGAATTTATAAGCATAATTAGGGTCAGTTTGAAGATAAAGCTTCATTATTCGTTCAAACTTATTTCCCTTATCGTGTTGAGTAAAAGCAGTTTTACGGATTGTTTGGAGTAGAGATTTGAAATGTGATGTATTACTCATGTATGTGTTTCAGAATTTTAAGAATAAATTATTCTGAAAAGTAAAACATTCCACGATTATAAACAACAAAGTATAGGCAAACCGTTTGTTTTTTGTGTGAATGGAAGGCTTAAAACAGGAAATATGAGTTTTTATAAAAATCCTGTGACCTTTTTATAAATGCGATGTCTTAATGATAGAATAATAGAAAAACAGAACTAAGACATCTCGTAATATATTACGTTTAAAGAAAATAAGTGTAGAACTAAATAGTTAAAATCCCCAGTCAGTTTCTGATTGGGGATTTTTTTTTGTATCAGGTACATCTTTATTAAGCACCCATGTACATTACGTAGAATTACGCTAATGTGTACCGTAATTCTACGGATAATATAGTGGTTGACATGAAATCACGTAGTATTACTTTGTGAAATAGAAAAATGTTTTTAGCATTGTATGGTATTTGAGAATGGAGAACACTGTCCTCAATTTTCAACTCTAATACCACTAAATAAGATTCTATACAATTGAGTTTTTTAAAATAACCTAATTAAAACAACTTATGAAACACCTTTTTCTACTCATCTCCCTTTGGGGGGGATTGGCTTATTTGACATTTGCTCAAAAACGAGATTCTACTAAACGAGATACAACACTCTTTTTCGGAAATATTGTTCCTCCAGCATCTAATCCTAACACTTACACACCTAATCTAGTTCTTCCATCACCTCAAGCAGCCACATTGGGAAGTTATGGCAACACTCCTATTAACCTAAGTTCTGGTTTGGTGACTCCTAGTATTTCTTTATTTGATTTGAAAGAAGGGAGTATTGAATTGGGGATTGGGGTATCCTACCAATACAAGGGTTTCAAACCCTTTGAATCTCCTAGTATCATTGGTAGAGGATGGGCTTTAAATGCAGGAGGTGTTATTACTCGTGTTATCAAATCTAAGCCTGATGAAAAAAGACCAATTAGTACATCAAGTCATGCTTATGGATATGCTAATCCAGAAAATAGAACTAACCTAGCTAACTTAATAAACAATGATGGAACTATCGTACAGCCAGCAGGACAATCGCTATTTTATAGCATTCCGGATGGAGAACCAGATATGTTTATCTTTAACTTCATGGGAATGATGGGCAAATTCTTCTTTGGAGAAGATGGTAACATTCATGTGGTGTCTGATAGAAAATTAAAGATTGATTATCAAACGGTGACTCTTACCCAATTTCCTGCCAATGACCCTAATATCGACAAGACTCATTTTGTGAAATTTACCATTACGGATGAAAACGGAACAGTTTATGAATTTGGTGATACTTCAGCTAGTGTCGCATTACCCATTAAAAATGTCGAGTTTTCCACCTCAGGGTCAAACTTCGATTGTGTGGGAGGAAGTATGAATATTACTTCTTGGTATATAGCAACAGTCAGAGATAGAAACGGGCGTAAAATTAATTTTAGCTACACCAATGACTATATGTACCAAAGTGGTGCTAATAAATATTTTGATTTTACTTTGAGAGGAAGAAATAATACTTCACCCGTTGCAAGGGGACAATATAATACATCTCAACAAACATATTCGTATGATAATATATGGAATTGTGTAGGGTCATTAGAAAACTTTTTAACTTCTGTTAAAGGAAGTAATTGGACTGTTAATTTCGAGTATGATAAAAGAGGTAATGTGACTTATTTAACAAAGGCAACCTTACTAGCTAATACTGTACCCAGTCAAGAAATCAAGAAAATATCTTTTGATTTCTTAAATTTGGCTAATCCAGATTTTCTGCTGTTATCAACTTTGGCAGAATCATCACCTGATAATTCTGTTATTAAACAACATACTTTCAATTATTCCAACTCCCAAAATTTATCTTATCAAAACCCCTATGCTATCGACTACTGGGGTTTCGATAATGGAGCTAACTCTAATACTTCACTTATTGCCGATGCCCCTTTTAATGCTCAACGAAGCCCTAGTTTGTTAAATACTTTGAAAGGAGCGTTAACTAATATAAACTATCCAACTGGTGGCTCAACAGAGTTTATCTATGAACAAAATGAATATAGTCAGCTCCGAGAGTCTGAGTATGAAAATAACGTCTTAATTTACAGAAAACCTTATGGTGGGCTTCGAGTGAAGACCATTATCGACACTGATTTAAATGGTGATGTAGTAAGCAGAAAAAATTACTACTATGATTCTTTTGATAACGCCAACAAATCTAGCGGTGTTATTTCATCCTCTATTGGACTTACAAAGTTAAGATATGTTGATGCACCATCTAATAATGATCCTACAAAACCTTATTTCCCAGTATTACCCAATAAAGACTTCTATTATTCAGAGGGATTACATTCGATAGCTGAAATTCCTATTTATTATACAAATGTAACTGAAGCTCTAAATGACAGTTCTATCACTAAAAGTGTATTTACCTCTCACAATGATTATAATGACTTCTTAGGTATAAATTTTGGACATGGGAATAATCAGCTAGGAAGCCCAGCTAGTTACTCAATGATGAGGTCGGTAATTAAAGAGGTAAGGTATTATAAATTCAATACCTTGGTTAAAGAGTCTATAAATACTTATAATTTGATTGATAGACATAAGGCTCGTTCTCTCTATACAGGTAATGCTACCGCAGCTCCTTCTATTAGCCAGTCTATAGATTTCCTAAAGACGTATTATACTTACTCTGGTTGGTTTCAAAAAAAATCAGAAACAGAGCGCTTGTACGTTGGTGCAACAGATTTCATAGAAACTGTTACAAATTATAACTATGGCAATTCAACCTATTTACAACTTACCTCCATTGCTACTCAGAGTAGTAAAGGAGAGACACTCTTGATGAATTATAAATATCCATATGATTTCAACACAGAGCCGTATCTAACGATGACTAGTCGTAACATCATCACTCCAATTATTGAAGAAACAGATTCATTAGGAAATACTCAAACTGCTTGGAAATTTACAGATTATGCATCTTTTGGAACGTTATTCTTACCTCAGCAAATAAGAACTAAGATTGGTAATGGTACTGTTATTACGCCTATCATTTTTAATAGCTACGATGCACGGGGGAATTTGACAAAGTATACTACAAGCAATGGACAAACGACTGCAATGCAATATTATGGCACATTAGATTTAGGTAAAACAGACCTTTTGAAATCTCAGACTACAGGAGGTGGAAATACAGGAACATTGCTAACAAAGACAATAGCATTTGATTATACACCTCTCATTGGGTTAAACCAAGGAACGGATATAAATGGATATGCTACCACTTATGCTTATGATGTTTTTGGTCGTCTAAAATCTATAAAGGACTCTCAGAATTATCTTTTAAAAGATTTCAACTATCATTATGCTAATCAACCAGCTCTTTCAGGTCTAGCTATTATTCCTTCCAATACAATGAATTACATTGTAAGCCGTACTGCCAGAGAAGAACAAGCCACTACCACGTTGGATTCGGATGTAAATAAAACCACTACCCAGATTGACTACATGGATGGTATAGGAAGAGGTGTACAATCTTTACTCTGGAAAGCGACACCAGATAAAACAAAGGACTTAATTACTGTAACTACAGTGTTTGATGCCTATGGGCGTGCCTATAAGAGTATTTTACCTACACCTAGTAGCAGTGCTACTGCTGAATATAAAAGTAATGCTCAGAGTTTAGGTACTGCTTTTTATGGTGATACATATCCTTTTACAGAAACCGTTTTTGAAGCCTCTCCACTCAATCGGCCATTCAAGCAATTTGGAGCAGGACAAGCATGGAGAACGGCTAATAAATTTACACAGTTCGATTACTGGATAACAGGTAGCCAAATTGTCCGTTTTGATATTCAAGCTAATGGTTCTGTAACGGGTAATACTCGATACCCTAGTAGTTCGCTTTACAACAATGTGGTCACTAGTGAGCGAGGTACTTGGACAATGGAGGTCAAGGACAAACAAGGGCGAGTAGTGAGCAAATTACAACAGTTAGAAGGCAACACCTTAGACTTTGCGACGACGGATTATGTTTATAACGATTTAGGCCAACTGAGTTATGTTATTCCGCCTAACATAGATGCCTTGTTTCAAGCAGGAACAGTAAGCAGTTTTACAGAAAGTGACAACGTATTTTTAGAGGGTATTTACGGCTATCATTACGACAAAAAGGGGCGTTTGATAAAAAAGCATATTCCTGGGGCAGGTTGGACTCGCTATGTCTATGATAAGAATGACCGTATTGTGCTTGAAAACGACGATAAAGATACCACAGCAAATCTGAAGTATTACAAATTTACCCAATATGATGCTTTAGGGCGAGCTGTCCGTACTGGATTAATGACAGGTATTGGCTCTAAAAATAGAGACACGATACAAACAGCCTTTGACAAACAAAGCGATATTCAATACTCCTCTGAGGGATGGGGGGCATTTCCTTCGGGGTATCAACCTGTTGATAGCAGTGTAAAAAGCGTAACTTATTACGACGATTACGCTTGGCAAACGGAAACGGCCTATAATTTCCAATCTACTAACGCTTTTCATACTCAGGGATTGACTAAAGGACTCGTTACTGGGGCTTTGGTACGGAATTTGGAGACAAATGACTGGTACAAATCCGTCAACTATTACGACTACAAAGGGCGTGTTATTCAGTCTTTTTCTCAAAATCATTTGGCTGGAATTGACCGAACAGACTTCCAATATCGTTTTAATAATGAGGTCTTAAAAACAAGAGTGGTTCATAATAATAGCTTACAATCCATCACCGAAATATATGAATATACCTATGATCACGTAGGACGTAAAACAAGTTTTGTCCATACCAAAGATGGTGTTAGCCAAAAGGTAGCCAAGTATAATTACGATGCCATTGGAAGAATGATCCAAAAAGTCTTTAAACCTGCTGGCTCTGCCGTAGGTTCTAAGCAATCAGGGCAATGGACGGATACTAATACATGGCTAACCAATAACTTACCTACTATCAATGATTTAGTTACCATCAATAACAATCATAGCATTACCATTCCTAGCAATGCCACAGCAGCAGCAGGGAGTTTAATCATGGGAACAAATACGAATTTGATTTTACAAAGTATTGGACAGCTCAACATGGGCAGTGCCAGTACAAGTAATTTGCAAAGTCTTGATTATAAATACCACATTCGAGGTGGATTATTGGGGATAAATTTGGATGCCAACAATGATTTAACCAATAGCCTATTCTCATTTAGATTAGACTATGAAACGGGTAGTGATGGTTTCTTTGACGGCAATATCCGAAGACAATACTGGAAAAGTAGTCTTGATGGAAAACAACGAGCATACGAATACAGCTACGACGGAGCAAGTCGGATTAAGTCAGCCGTTTATGCGAGTCAAGTAGTAGGTGAAAACTATGCCTTAAATTCGGTCAACTACGATAGAAATGGAAATATTCTGGCTCTGTCAAGAAATGGTTATAGGACTAATAACACTTTTGGGTTGATTGATAATTTAGCTTATACTTATAATGCTAACTCAAACAAGATTTTGAAGGTTGATGACATCTCCAACGAAACGGCCTCATTTAAAGATGTTGCTGGAAATGATTATACGTATTGGCAAGATGGAGCGTTGAAAAGTGACAATAACAAAGGTATTTCCTTGATTGAGTACAACTATTTGAAATTGCCTAAACGAATTGTAAAGGGGGCAACGACAATTCTATATCAATACGATGCTTCTGGACGCAAACTAAGAGAAACGATTGGCACAAACATAACCGATTATGTAGGTAATTTGATTTACAAGAATAATAACCTATATCAACTTTCACACGATGAAGGGCGTGCCGTAAATGGTGTTTATGAATACAACATCAAAGACCACTTGGGAAATTTGAGAGTTGCGTTTAAAGATTCTCTGGGAGTTGTGAAAATTACACAAAGTAATGCTTATGGTGTTTGGGGCGAAGATTTACCAACCTTGAGTTATCAAAATACAGCAAATTTGGATAACTTTAAGTTTACGGGAAAAGAAAACTTACCAGAAACTGGTTATATTGATTTTGGAGCAAGACTTTATGACAATATTGTTCCTAGATTTATTTCAATTGACCCTCTGGCGGAGAGAGTGGAAAAATGGTCACCGTATAGTTATGCTTTTGATTCTCCCTTGATATTCATTGATCCAAATGGAATGCTTGGTGAGTACTATGGTTTTAGCGGTCAATATTTAGGTTCAGATGGTAAAAATGATGGGAATGTTTATGCCGTAAAAGAGTATATCAGTTGGAGAAGCCCTAAAGAAGTAATAAGTATGTATCTAAATACAAAAGACAATGTTAAAAAAATAGATATTACGAATGATGAATTTATAAATAAAGCTTCAACTGTTTATGGCGAAAGCTCAGCTTACAAATCTAACAGATCAGATGAGTTAAGAAAGGAAATGTTCGCCATTGCAAGTGTACATGAAAATAATAGTGAAGCCTATGGAAATAACAGTGATATTGCAAAAAAGTTTAGATCAATGTCTCCTGAAAAACGCAATTTTACTAAAATGCAGGATGCAATTGCTGCTGAGATAAATGCCCAACTTGGAGGTTTTGACTATAGTTATGGTGCAAAGCAGTGGGATGGACAGGAACAATCGCTATTTCCTGAATCTGATACTAGAAAATCTACAGGCAAGTTTGAACTGCATATGAATACACAAGGCTGGGATATTAGTGATGAACATTTCAACAAATGGAAGTCTTTTGTGGGAAAACCATTTGTTGCTCCTCAGCGAAAAGAAGCCATCTATGGGTTCAATAAAGGTAAAACTAGACTTACTTCAAGTGCAGTATATGGTGGAACTATTTTTTGGAAAACTAATTAATTCATAATGGAAAATAAAATCAAATTAAGCACCTTCTGTACATTAGTTATTTTGTTCTCTTTGTTCAATTTTCTTGAATGTACGAGGATTAATTCATTTAAAGTTAAGAAGTTTCTAACCAAAGATGGTTATTACTCACATTCGGGTCAAAATAAGCTACTATCAATAACCTATTTCGACTCAAACGCACGATTGATAGCTAAAACTCAACTTAGTAGATCAGGATGTAATATAGTTGATTCAACTAAATATAATTTAAGCGAGAAAAACACAGTATTTTCAATAGAGTCTTATGAACCCGATAATGTTATTGAAGAGACATGTGTAACATTATCGTTTAAACTTAGAGACAAGTTTCTCTTATACTATAACTCTAAAGGTGAATATTCTTATTCTATAAATTTAAACAAACAGCGTATCAATGATAATATTTTTTATTCTAGAACATTGGGAATAAAAGACTCACTGGAGCAATTAAACGATTACTCGAAGAGTATTGTTTTAGCTATGAATTCTCCTACAATTAAGCATAAACATGTGAGTAAAAACAGTACTTCTATTTATAACTTAAATGAGCCATCATATGGGTTATTTATGGAATATGGAATTCCATATAATCAGCGTCTTAAAGTATTAAAAATTAAAATTATAAATAAAGTCTTAATAGAAGATGAATTTATATTCGATAATTATAAACTACGCAGAAACTATCTATATAATAGAGAAGGCATTTTAACTGATGTATTAATACTAAGGGGCACATTAGATGATAAAAGCCAAAATAAATTTAAAGAATCTTTTATACTTACGGGGAGTGCAAACTAAATATCTTTTACAAAAAATAGTTACATCTAACTATTAATAATGGTATTGGGTTGGGGAAATGATACTGGGTTTTAACGTATTGCTATATCATTTCCCTAACACCATTATATAAATACTACATTCTATGAAAATCTATAAACCTTGTGGAAATAACCACTTACTTACTTTAAATAGAAAGACCTCAAAAAAGGTATTTATCAAAGATGTCATATTATTGAGAGGTGAAACTAATTACACCCATTTTGTCCTCAGGTCAGGCACTGAAATTTTAGTTGCACGTACCATAAGCTTTTTTGAAGCATTTTTAAATACTCATGGTTTTATACGAGTCCATCGTCGATACATGGTCAATCCCAATCATGTGATTAATATTGACAACTCAGCAACATTATTAACTCTTCGTAGCGGTCACACAGCTCAAATATCAAGAAGAAAAAAGCGCAATTTAGATGATAAAAACATTATTTAATCATCCATTTTTATCAGTTCTATTTGTGTTTGCAACAGGGATGATCCTATCGTGTCAATCAAAATATGAACAATGTGAGGTTAATCAACCGAACGAACAAGTAGCACTTTATAATGACATTTTAACTCAAATTGTAGAAGAACACCTATATCACCGATACTTAGGCAATGACTTCACCAACCTTTCAGAAAAAATAGATAGAAACGAAATAGATAGTACCGAATACAATAAGCAACTTATCGAACTTCATAATAATCTTTATAAAAATACCCAAAAGCATTTGTCAATCTATTTAGTAGATACATTATGCACGAAGGTTGATACCTTGTTTGGCTTACATCAACAAAACTATTTGGGAGATGTTACAAAGAGTTTTGTCGATGTGTTAAATCTGAAATTTCTAAAAAAGAACGGAATTTCATTGCAAGACTTAAGTAATAGCGACATTCGCTATGTACAGTCTGGTATAAAGGCAACACAATTACAAGCCTGTTCATTTAAAGTAAAATCCATTATGGATTTACAAACTAATGATATTTATAGTCAGATTGGCGTAGTCCTATTAAGTAAAGTCTGCCTAAATGAACAAAAAAGTGCAGGATTAATTCGTGCAGATTTAATTTGTAACGGCTATTTTTCGATAGTGAGTACAGGTCTGCTTTATTACATAGAAAAGGAAGATGGTCACTGGAAAATAGTTGATTTTTTGATACTTTCTATGAGTTGAAAACTATACAGCGTGTAATCTTAAAACAATGGATAATGATATTGGAGTAATTAGCTTTTCTAATATTTTTT
>JARXAV010000349.1 GCA_029865665.1 Flectobacillus sp.
GTAAAACCAAATAGATAAAGCCATTCTGCGATTTTAAGGATTGAAATTATCTCTCTATTTTATTAAGTTGATGTTTTAGTATTTAAACGGAAGCCTTCCTATCTGATTAGGGCTTCCGTTTTTTGTGTTTGGAGGAATGGGGTCGGTAGCTCAACAGCTCAGGGATTAAAATCCCTGCTTACAAACTCGTTCGTCCCGATGGGACTTGCACACTTGAAGAAGATTTTGGATGATGAATTTTGAATGTTGGATTGACTTCGTAACCCTGACAGCGGTCAACGACCCTGTTAGGGTTACGAAGTCAATTACTCAGGGATTAAACTACATCGGTCGTCCTGATAGGACTTGAGAAGAATTGAAGAAGAATCAATCCGCCTATTTTTTGTTTCGTAAAGCTTTCTTATACTTGTGTTAAATTGTTGAGAAGGGGAAAATCATCTAGTTTGATGGATTACACAATTACCTCCATCGCTAATCGTAGAAACCATTCCATTAAAATGACAAAGTTAAATCAAACAGTTCATTTTTATCTACCTATCTACGGCTTACTGGTAGGCATTATGCTATTTGCCTGTGACAAAAAGGGTGAAAACGTTTTCTCATTAATAACAGAATACTATTCTTTTGAAAATGAAATTCTCCCCTCCAAAGACTCAATTTGTATCACAAGTCATGGTAATAACCTAAACGTTTATTTTGAAAATGAGCAAAACAGAGACACGTCTTTTACAGTCATTCTTGGCGATTCGCTCCTTTTTATAAAAGACAAAATGCAATTAATCCCTTCCCACAACTTTTATCAAAAGAAAATCACAATTTCACAATTCAACACTAGCTTTTTTACTCCATATTTATCAAATAATAGTATCTTAAAAGGTATAAGAACTTACCGAATAGGCAGTAAACACTACCCTATCCATTGTTTTTTAGAAAATGTAATAGATGACGAACACTCATCTGGATACAGTTATTACTTAGCCGATGTCGGTTTCATTGCTTTTATAAATAGCCATAGCAAGTACTACTGTTTAGTAAAAAACATAGAACAAAATCCAGACCTCAATAACGTTGAACTAAAGCAACTAACTAGGTTACTAACAAAAGATTCTAGCTTTTTCATAAATAGGGAAATATTTCCTAAACTACCCAAAGAATATCAGTAAATAAATCGCTCGTACTTCAAATATTTCCAAGATGAAAACCAAACCCATTCTCCTATTAAGCTTATTATTCACGTTTCTTCAATGTGCAACAAAGAATACTTTTGTACGAAAAGACGTAGCTGAAGGTAATATTCCTTATACCAAGACCCCAAACCTTTTTCTCTTCTTTGAGTTATTTTTTAGGGATTCTGTCTCCGTTTTTTACAATCATCAAAAGGTATTTAAGGAATTTGTTGTCACTAAAAAAAATGGAATCAGCAAGTCGGTATGCTTAATAAAACCTGTAATTTCTCATGGCTTAATCGAACTTTATATAGGCTCTAAAAAACATAAATTTCGTACCATAAAAGGATACCAATATTATTACTTAGGAAAAGCTGACAACGGAAATGTACGTGTTACTTATACGAATGTGTTTAGGGATTATAATTAAGCAAATACCTTTATGAAAAACGCTATCGCAATACTTCTACTGCTTTTATGTATGATGGGATGTCAATCGCAAAACCAAGAAAGGTCTATAACTTTTGCAAAAGGATATGAAGACAATCCTGCTATTCCCAAATTGGCTATTGAACTTACCGAAAACGGGACGGTATTTATTTACTCCTCTATTCCTAAAATAGACACTGCCCATTATTACGAAGGAAAAATAAGCTGCGATAGTGTTCAGCAGATTATCCAAAAATTCAATGCTTATTTTGGACGTTTTTCTACTTCGATAAATCCCCATATTGCGGATGATGTTAAACTAGAAATCGTACGTAAAGACCTAGACAAAAAATGGTATCTAGCTGGCTATAGCGTGGAACTAACAGCAGAGCAATATGATTTAACAGAAAAGGTATTTTACCTAGAAAAAGTAAAAGACCTATCTCCCATTCCCTATCATTCCTTTGACACAAGTATCCAGTATGAAACACTACCTTTACCTCCTCCTCTTCCAAATTAATCACCAAACACGTTAATCCTCCACCTAATTCACACCTTCCCCCCAACAAATACGTACCATTTTATAAAGTGGACTCTACTTCTATACCCTAAATCACTGATTAACAAAGACCTATAGTATAAATCTATTTTTTCTCAAAAAAATAACATTTCAGTAAAGTGGAACGACTGGTGATACTTCTATTGGTACTTTTGCAAGAAAGATTTAAACTATCCATTTTTATAAAATCACCAGCTCACTAAAGATGCAACATTGCTCCCTTATTTTTTCTGGATAGACTAGTCCAATTAGGTCGTTTGAGATGGCTCTATTTTTATAGATGCCTATTGGTATGAACGTGGTACTATTTTTTGACTTCTTTAAGCTCAAACGCTATAGAAAGTCATAAAAACTAGTATTTAAAGTACATTATGTCTAAAAATACCAGCGAAATGTCTAAAATTGCACCTCATAAACCCAGACAGTAAATTAATTTTGTACTAATAAAAAATAAAAAAGTTATATTATTATATATTCCATTAATCAATCTCCATTCATGACAATCCAAAACTACAAAGAGAAAATGAGTACATTTCTTCCAGTGGGGACGTTTTCATTTAGTCGAAAACTCCTACTTATGATAATGTTCAGTTGGGTGAGCTTCGCAACATTCGCTCAAAATACTGTTTCAGGAACGATTAAAGATGCCAAAGACGGGCAAGGTTTACCAGGGGTTACGGTACAAATTAAAGGAAGTACAAAAGGAACGCAATCGACAAGCGACGGTAAATATCAGCTAACAAATGTAGCTCCAAACGCTGTTATTGTATTTAGTTTTATTGGAAAAGTATCACAAGAAATCACCGCAGGTAGCCGTAGTGTTATTAATGTGTTGATGGAAGATGACAGCAAAACATTGGGTGAGGTTGTCGTAATCGGTTATGGTTCTCAGAAAAAGAAAGACTTAACAGGTTCGGTAGCGGCTATCAATTCAGAGGATTTTAACCGTGGTAACATTGCTTCTCCAGATCAATTGGTGGTAGGTAAAGTGGCAGGGGTTCAAATCACTTCAAACGGTGGTGCTCCAGGTGCTGGTAGTACAATTCGTATCCGTGGTGGTGCTTCGTTAAATGCCAACAACGATCCATTAATCGTTATTGATGGAGTGCCTTTAGATAACTCTACGGTTTCGGGTGCGTCAAGTTCGTTGAGTTTAATTAACCCGAACGACATTGAATCAATGAACATCTTGAAAGATGCTTCAGCAACGGCTATTTATGGTTCAAGAGCGTCTAATGGGGTAATCTTGATTACGACCAAAAAGGGTTCTGTGAACGGTGGCTTGAAAGTTAATTTCAGTTCTCAGGCATCTTTAGGACAAAGTACTGGTTTCCTTAAAAACTTAACCGCAGCAGAATTTAGTGCCATTGTTAACGAAAAAGGAAATGCTACTCAAAAAGCAACGTTGGGTACTTCAAATACGAACTGGCAAGACTTAATTTATCGCAATGCGTTCAGTATTGATAATAACTTGAGCGTTTCGGGTGCATTGAAAGAAGTTCCTTTCCGTGTTTCGGTTGGTTATACAAACCAAGACGGTATCTTGAAAACGTCTAACATGGGACGTACTTCGGCTTCCATCGGTTTCAGCCCTACGTTATTGAACAAGCACTTGAAAATTGATGTAAATTTAAAAGGAACAAATACCGACAATACCTTTGCTAACACAGGAGCAATTGGTGCTGCGGCAGCATTTGACCCTACGCAATCACCTTACTCAAACAACGCTAATTATGGTGGATACTGGGAATGGTTATCGGCAGATGGTAGCTTAAATACGCAAGCAACTCGTAACCCACTTGGTTTATTGAACTTAACGAACGACAAAGGAAATGTAAAACGTAGTATTGGTAATATTCAATTGGATTATAAATTCCATTTCTTGCCAGAATTACGTGCAAATGTGAACGTTGGTTATGACATCAGTAAGAGTGATGGAACTCGTTTTGTACCTGCTTTTGCTGCTCAGAGCTTTGTGAATGCTGGTTCAAAAACGGTTTATACACAGAGCAAGACAAACAAATTGTTTGACTTCTACTTAAACTACGTGAAAGACTTAAAGGCAATCAAGAGCCGTATTGATGTAATGGGTGGTTACGAATACCAAGATTTCTTACGTGAAAGTACTGATGTAAATACCAATGCAGAAGGCACAGTTAAATACACGGATAGCCCATACAAATCTCAAAATACGCTAGTTTCATTCTTTAGCCGTTTGAACTATACGTTTGATGAAGCTTATTTATTAACGGTAACGGTTCGTCGTGATGGTTCATCTCGTTTCAGTAAAGACAACCGTTGGGGTACTTTCCCATCAGCAGCATTTGCTTGGAAATTGAACGAAATGAGTTTCTTGAAAAACTCGAATACGATTTCAGACTTGAAACTTCGTGTTGGTTACGGTATCACAGGACAGCAAGATATTGGTCAAGACTATGCGTATCTTCCTCGTTACACAGCCAGTTTAGACAATGCTCAGTACCAATTAGGCTCAATCTATTATACAACGTTACGTGCTGAAGGTTACGATGCAAACATCAAATGGGAACAAACAGCAACAACTAACGCAGGTATCGACTTTGCTTTCAAAAAAGCACGCTTATCGGGTAGCATTGATTATTACTTGAAAAATACAAGCAACTTGTTGAACACGATTCCTGTTGCAGTAGGAACAAACTTGACCAACCAATTATTAACTAACGTTGGTTCAATGGAAAATCAAGGGCTTGAATTAGCCTTGAACTACAACCCAATTCATACTGATAAATTTGATTGGAATGTGTCATTCAATGCGACTTACAACGAAAACAAAATCACGAAATTGACCAATAATGCTGATCCAGCTTATCAAGGAGTATTAGTAGGTGGTATTTCTGGTGGTGTAGGTAGTACCATCCAAATCCACAGCGTTAACTATCCTGCTTATTCATTCTATGTAATGAAACAAGCGTATGATGAAAACGGAAAAGCAATTGAAGGGGTATATGTAGATACTAACGGTGACGGAATTTCTAACTTGAGCGATGCTTATCGTTACCAATCTCCAGCAGCGAAAGTATTCTTGGGCTTAAACTCACAAATGACTTACCAAGACTGGAACTTCGGTTTTGTAATGAGAGCTAACCTTGGTAACTACGTGTATAACAACTTAAAAGCGTCTAACAGTGCTTTGGTTAACCTTACAGGGGCAAACGGTTTCTTAGGTAATATTTCATCAGACTATTTGACAACTGGTTTTGCTAAGAATCAATTCTTCTCAGATTACTACATTGAGAATGCTTCTTTCTTACGTATGGAAAACGTAACGGTAGGTTACAATTTCAAACAAGTATTCGGTAGCAAAATCAATATGCGTTTAAATGCAACGGCTCAAAACGTATTCACAGTAACTAAATACACAGGTTTAAACCCTGAAGTAGCTACAAGTGGTACAACTCCAAGTTCGGGAATTGATAACAACATTTATCCAAATCCACGCACTTACTCGTTAGCACTAAACATTGGTTTCTAAGAATAATGCTGAATTATAGATGTTGGATTTTGGATTTAAAGCACAATAGAAATCTAAGTTCCAACTAATTTTACATGATTACTTATGAACTTGATTTTGAGAGGAATTCACCTGCTTTCGAGCAATCTTTTCACTCATAAACAGTTAACTCATAAGCTTCAATAATCAACATTTAAGATTTACTTTACTCAGATGAAAATTCGTAATTATAAAAATATAGCCATTCTCGGAGGACTAATGGCGAGTCTATTTACCAGCTCTTGCGTAAGTGACTTAGATAGAACTCCTTTTATTGAAGTAACCTCTGCAACGGTTTATAACGACCCTGCTGCTTACAAACAAGCGGCTGCGAAGTTATACTCAGGTCTTGC
>JARXAV010000090.1 GCA_029865665.1 Flectobacillus sp.
GTGTTTGACAAGCTTATTAGTTGCTTGTGGTAAAAAAGAAGAAGCGAAAAAAGAAGCGGTAGCAACCCCTGAAGCAAAAGTATCGACCACTGCGGGCGAAAGCTATATGTGTCCAATGAAGTGCGAAGGAGAGAAAACCTACACGCAGGCAGGGAAATGTCCTTCTTGCAAAATGGATTTAGCGAAAATTGACGTAGCTTCTGATACTAAAGGGAATAAATAGAGGGTATTAGATGTTGAATTTTGAATTTTAGGTTTAAATGGATAGAATTATTTATTTGCGAATAATTCTTTACTATGGCTTAACCTATTGATTTTGAGTACCTCCTGATAACAGATATACTTTTAACTGATAACGTATTGTTATTTAAATTTAATAAAATGAAAAAGATAGCATTTTTAGTCGTGTTGTTAATCAGCACGTTAACTGTTTTGGCAGATACGCCTGCAACGGTTAAAATCAAAACATCGGCAAATTGTGAGATGTGTAAAGCTCGTTTAGAGAAAAACGTTGCTTTTGTAAAAGGTGTAAAAGATGTCAATTTAGATTTGACAGACAAAGTGATGACGGTGTCGTACAATCCGAAAAAAGTATCGGTTGATAAAATCAAAAAGGCTATCACCGATACAGGTTATGATGCAGATGAGCTTCAAAAAAATGAAGAATCGCATAGTAAATTGCCAGGTTGTTGCCAGAAAAAAGCGGGTGCTTCTTCGCATGAAGGGCATCAATAATAAACAATTTGAACATTGAGGTGTTTTACAATTAGGGTGTTTATTGACATCCTGATTGTAAACATACTCCAGCCATGAAAATAACGATAGCTACCGAAGTTAATCAAACAATCCAACAAGTATGGAAAGGCTTTGATTTATCCCTTTTTAAGGCACTCGCTCCTCCTTTTCCTCCTGTAGAAGTGAAGGTTTTTGATGGTTGTATGAAAGGCAACATCGTGAGTTTAGAGTTAAATTTTATTGTTGCAAAACAACGCTGGACTTCTGTTATTACCAGTCAAAAAAGTACAGACAGTGAAATCTATTTTGTTGATTTTGGTACAGAATTACCCTTTTTCTTAAAGTTTTGGGAACATCGTCATCGCATTGTTCGCAGAGGAGAATCAGCTACTATTATTGATGATATTACCTTCAAAAGCCCTTTCGTCCTATTGGATTATCTTCTATACCCTTTTCTGTACCTACAATTTTTATATAGAAAGCCCATCTATCGAAAGTTATTTGCATAAAATAACCCATAACAAACAATATTGCTATTGTTCATCATGGGTCTGTCAAAAACTACCTAGGAAAGATTGTGTTATCGTTAAAGTTTCACTTTCTTAATCCAAACTAAATCCTCTTGAACAGCTTGGAGTGGCGTTTTTGCTTGATATTGTTCTTGTTCAACAAAATATTCTGTTGTCCCTCCCGATTGGGCGGCAAGATGCAACAATTCTTTCACACCTACAATACCACTGCCTAAAGTTGTATTCTCGTAGCCACCATCAGCCTTTTTAATCACGTCTTTTACGTGTAGCAATTCAAAGCGATTAGGATATTGTTTAAGCAACTCTTTTGCCCTGCCACCACCTTCGTACATATTGCCTAAATCAAGTTGCTGAGTTACTAAACTCGGGTCTGTATATTGCATAATGATGTCATAGATACGAACGGAAGTAAGGCGTAAACTAAACTCAAAATCGTGGTTATGGTAGCCAAATTTCAGACCCTGTTGTTTACACAATTCCCCACATTTATTGAAGACTTCCATAAAGCGTTTACAATCTTCAAAATTTCTTCGTAAACTAATATCCAACCACGAGTCTATAAAATAGGTTTGCCCCAAGACAGCTGCACTTTCAATGGTTTTCTTCCAAGCATCCGTAAAATCCTTCTGCGAACTATCCCAAGCATCCCCATTCATAGGTACGTGTCCACTACGCATGACCAAGCCTAAATCATCTAAAATGCGACGGAATTCTTTGGGTTTAAAACCATAAAATTTATGATCTACATAATTGGCGTGTTCCAGAAAATGATAGCCCATTTTGGCTAATTGTTCTAAGGTGGCTACTGGATTTTGCTTCATATCTTCTCTAACCGAGTAGAGTTGCAGACCAATAGTTGGTTTTGGGGAAGAAAATAGTTGCGACTTTTCTGGAACAGCTAGAGCCATACCTGCCAAGACAGAAGATTTGATAAATGAACGACGATTTTGTAACATGAGCTAGTATGATTTAAGCTTGAAAGCGAAACGGTGTCAACAGAATTAACATTGCAAATTATCGTTAAATTTGATATTCGTGGGCTGGTCTGTCCTATTAAGTGGAGGTGTTAACCCATAATTGTCTCAGAATACCATAAAATATGAACGACAAGTACTGCTTTTTTTGTAAGCCGACGTTTTTTTCGTTAATTTGGATAAGAGTATCTAGGTAAGATATTTGTATGACTTCATTAAACGAGCTGTAAAAGGCATTTTAAAACACAATACGATCGTATGAAAATAAATATTACAACAAAAATTCTGATAGGTTTTGTTCTTGGGGTTGTTCTCGGGCAAGTGCTTTATAGTACCCTTTCGCCAGAAGCAGCGGTAGAACTGGGTAACAAATTTCAGATTTTAAGTAAAATCTTCCTCAAACTTATTAAAATGATTGTTGGCCCCTTAGTCTTCTGTACTTTGGTGGTGGGTATTGCTAAATTGGGCGATTTTAAAGTAGTGGGGCGTATTGGTATTAAAACGCTTTTATACTTTTATCTGGCTACCATTTTATCGCTGATTGTTGGTTTGGTAGTAGTAAATGTTACTAAACCTGGTACTATTCAAAGCTGGCCAATTCCTGCTGCTGGAACGTCAACAGGGATTGAAGGAAAGAAAATGAAAACCATTGAGGAATTCATCTTGCATATTTTTCCAGATAGTTTATTCTCTGCTTTGGCGGAAAATGAAATTCTTCAAATTGTAGTTTTTGCAATCTTCTTCGGTATTGCCCTTGGGTCTATTGGCGACAAAGGTAAATTAGTTATTAAAGCGATTGATTCTATTGCGGAGGCTGTTTTTAAGGTCGTAAACTATGTGATGGAACTCGCTCCATTTGCCGTATTTGGAGCAATGACAGCTGTTGTAGCAAGCAAAGGATTAGGGATTTTAGTAAGTTATGCCTACTTAATGCTGTGTTTCTTCGGCGGATTGTTATTCTTTATTTTCGTAGTCCTTTGGGTGATTTGTCTAGTAATGAAAATCGACTACTGGAAATTATTACGTTATATCAAAGAACCTCTATTATTGTCATTTAGTACGGCCAGTTCAGAGGCATCTTTCCCTCAAACAATTGCTGCTCTTGAACGCTTCGGTTGTTCACAACGAATAATTGGTTTTGTATTACCCTTGGGTTATAGCTTTAACCTCGACGGCTCTATGATGTACATGACCTTTGCGACGGGCTTTATTGCTCAGGCTTATGGTGTGCATTTGAGCTTAGAACAACAAATTACGATGTTATTGACGTTGATGATTACTTCCAAAGGAATTGCGGGTGTACCTCGTGCTTCGCTTGTAATCATTGCAGGAACATTAACGATGTTTAATTTGCCTGCCGAAGGAATTGCCTTGATTTTGGGTGTTGACCCGTTCTTAGACATGGGACGCTCTGCCACCTCTGTAGCGGGTAATGCCGTAGCAACCTGTGTGGTCTCGAAGTTAGAAGGGGAGATGTAGTCGCTAGAAATAACTATTTAAAAGAAACGCTTTGTATAATCGAAAGAGGTTACAAAGCGTTTTTTTATTATCCGTTGAATTATACCACTGAGTTCCACAGAGACTCCCAGAGTTACACAAAGATTATTTTTCTCTGCGTACCTCTGCAGTTCTCGGTGTGACTCAGTGGTACAAATAATTATATCACTGAGCTCCACAGAGACTCCCAGAGTTTCACAAAGATTATTTTTCTCTGTGTACCTCTGCAATTCTCGGTGTGACTCAGTGATACAAATAATTATACCACTGAGTTTTTACAAAGATTATTTTTCTCTGCGTACCTCTGCGGTTCTCGGTGTGACTCAGTGGTACAAATAATTATACCACTGAGTTTTCACAAAGATTATTTTTCTCTGTGTGCCTCTGCGGTTCTCTGAGGAACTCTGCGGTACAATAAAAACCGAAATAGCTAATTATTTTTTGCTTATTCCATTTCTCATTCTATATTTACCTTAAATTTAGTCTAGTCTAAACTTTTTTTTAGGTAATTTTTATGAATAATTATGGGAAATAGAAAAAAAATATACGAGAAGGTTCTTGTTTTGGCGATATTACTGATAGGCAAATCGTTAGCTAGTTTCAGTCAAGCTTTTAAGGGGAAAGTAATCAGCAATGGAAAAGCCGCATCCTTTGTGAATATCACTTTACCAAGTCATAAAGGAATGGGTACACAAGCAGATGAAGATGGTGTTTTTTCGCTTAAAAATGTACCGATAGGAAAGCAAACGATTCAAATTTCTGGAGTGGGCTTCAAGACAACACAACGGATTGTCCATATACAAAAGGATAAACTAACGAGCGTCAGTTTTGAAATTGAACCCGACCAAACGGCGTTGAATGAAGTAGTCGTAACAGGTAGTATGAAAGAAACTATGGTTAACTTATCTTCTACACCTATCGAAATTTTTACGCCTACTTTTTTTAAGAAAAACCCAACTCCGAATTTATTTGAAGCCTTAACAATGGTTAACGGGGTTCGTCCGCAATTAAATTGTAGTGTCTGTAATACGGGAGATATTCATGTGAATGGGATGGAAGGGGCTTATACCATGATTACCATTGACGGAATGCCAATTGTATCAGCTCTTTCAACGGTTTATGGACTTTCGGGGATTCCAAATTCGATGGTCGAACGCATTGAAGTCGTAAAAGGGCCAGCCTCTACGCTTTATGGTTCGGAAGCAGTAGGAGGTTTAATTAATGTCATTACGAAAAATCCTATAAAAGCCCCTCTTATTTCTCTGGATATGAATGCCACTTCGTATGGAGAATATACGCTAGATGGGGCAGTAAAGGCAAATATCGGAAAGGCAACGAGTATGTGGAGTGCGAATTATTTCAATTTTCAGGAACGGATAGATAAAAATCACGATGGTTTTACGGATGTAACCCTACAAAATCGGATTTCAGTATTTAATAAATGGTCTTTTCAACGAAAGCATAATCGCTTATTTACTTTGGCGGCAAGGTATGTGAATGAAGACCGTTTTGGGGGAGAATTAAACTGGCAGAAAGCCAATCGGGGAAATAGTCAACTCTATGGAGAAAGTATTTATACCAAGCGTTGGGAAGTCATTGGGAATTATCAACTACCGATTATAAATCAACAAGTTAACCTACAGTTTTCGTATAATAATCACGACCAAAATTCAGTTTATGGGAATAAACCTTACCTCGCACAACAAGAAATTGCTTTTGCTCAATTGCTTTGGGACAAAAAAATAGGGAAAAAACACGATGCTCTTTTCGGAATGGCGTTGCGCTATACCTTTTATGATGACAACAATACCTTAACGCAAGACGAGCAAGATTCGAGTATTAATAAACCAAGTAAAACGTTTTTGCCTGGCTTTTTTGTCCAAGATGAAATGAAGATAACTAACCGAAATACCCTTTTGATGGGGCTTCGCTACGACTATAATTCTATTCATGGAGGCATTACGTCGCCTCGGGTCAATTGGAAATATAACTCTGAAAAAAACGATATTATTCGACTTAGCTTTGGTACGGGTTACCGGGTAGTAAATTTATTTTCGGAGGATGAAACGGTGTATTCGGGGTCAAGAAAAACAGAAATCCGTGGAGACCTGAGTCCCGAAAAATCATGGAATACCAATTTGAACTACCAGAAGACCTTTATCTCTACAAAAGGATTTTTTAGTCTTGATGCAAGTATTTTTTATACCTATTTCACCAATAAAGTGGTAGCAGATTATGATACTGACCCTACAAAGGTTATTTTTGATAACCTAAAAGGCTATGGCGAGTTGAAAGGGGCAAGTATTAATGTTGATGCCAATTTTACGAATGGGCTGAAATTTACGCTAGGAGGGACGTACACGGATATTTATCGGATAGAAGAGGACGTTAAAATTCGTCAGAAAAGAACCCCTATTTTTACGACAAACTATGCCGTGTCTTATACTCATCCGAAATCCCAAATTACGGTAGATTTTACAGGAAATGTGTACGGAGCGATGGAATTACCGTTGATTACAGATGATATTCGTGCCGCAACTTCTCCTATTTTTAATATCTCGAATCTTCAACTTTCAAGACGATTTAATAATGGGCTACAAGTGTATTTAGGAGTAAAGAATTTATTTGATTTTTTCCCAGAACAGAAAATTGTATATCAAGCAAATGAATTAACTAGCCTACAACGTAAAGATACTGCTTGGAGTGATTTTCCAAAGGGATATTATTTTAACACCGATTCTAACTACGCTCCAATGCAAAAAATCAGAGGCTTTTTAGGCATTCGTTGGAATCTATATTAGTTTAAACAGCTTCAATTTTTAACATATAATGAGAATAACTAAACTTTTCAAAGAATTTTCTGAAAACGAAAAAACAGGCGGTCTTTTATTGATTGCCTGTACGGTCATTTCTATGATAGCCGCAAATACCTATTTTGGTTCAGCATATTCTCACTTTTGGCATACAGAACTGGGTACTGACAGTATTGAATATTGGATTAATGACGGGTTAATGACTATTTTCTTTTTACTGGTTGGCTTGGAGTTGGAACGAGAAATCTATATTGGCGAATTGTCTAACATTAAAGAAGCTCTTTTGCCAATTTTTGGAGCTTTAGGCGGTATGCTTATTCCTGCGGGGATTTACCTTTTTATTAATTACGGAGCAAATACGCAATCGGGTGCAGGTATTCCAATGGCAACAGATATTGCTTTTGCGTTGGGTGTGTTGTCTTTATTGGGCAATAGAGTACCAACTTCACTCAAGGTGTTTTTGACAGCCTTAGCGGTCATAGACGATTTGGGAGCCATTTTTGTAATCGCCATTTTTTATACTAAAACCATTGTATGGTTCAATTTAGCGGTGGCTTTCGGAATACTATCATTTCTATTTGTGTTAAACAGATTGAAGGTGAAAAGTTTAATTCCATACCTGCTTGGAGGATTTGTAATGTGGTATTTTATGTTGCATTCGGGAGTTCATGCAACGATAACGGGGGTACTTTTAGCGTTTGTAATTCCTTTTGGGAATGGCGACAAAAAATCAACCTCTTATTTGTTACAGGACTTTTTACATAAGCCCGTTGCTTTTTTGATTCTTCCACTCTTTGCCTTAGCAAATACTGCGATTACCGTGAGTGCTAGTTTGCAAGATATTATAACACAGAATTATGGACAAGGGATTGCCCTTGGTCTCGTGATTGGTAAGCCCATCGGTATCGTCTTGTTTACGTATTTGGCGGTTAAACTGAATATTTGCCATTTACCAAAGGATTTGAATTGGAAGAAAATTAGCGGAGCAGGTTGTTTGGGCGGTATCGGTTTTACGATGTCCATTTTTATTACCCTACTTGCTTTTGAAAGTATTGAGCTGCAGAATAATGCTAAAATTGTGATTCTAGTCGCATCAGTTACAGCTGCAATTATTGGCTTTGTTGTACTGAATGTTGTCTTGAAAGAAAAGACGCTGGAAAAGTAAGATTGGCTAATCAACGATTAAAAGCATCAAAGACGTTTAGATTACACTCGTCTTTGATGCTTTTTTTGCAGGAAAATAAGATGCTAATAAGGTAATAATTATGACCACAATGGCAGTATATACAAAGTCCGAAACGACCATTTTAATTGGATAGGCATCCACTAGTGAGCCAACGATACCCATCGAAACAAAACCATACGTTTGTTGGGCAAGGCATAAACCGAAGCCTAATAAAAGTCCGATACTTGCTCCAATAAATGCCACTAACGCTCCTTCTGATAAGAAAATACGACGAATCATAGCAGGAGTTGCTCCCATTGCATACAGTGTTTTTACATCTTGTTTCTTTTCGATGGCAAGCATCGAGAGGGAGAAAAAGATATTAAAACTAGCAATTCCAATAATGAAACTTAGGGTTAAGAAAACAAATAGCTTTTCAATTTTAATGGCTTTTA
>JARXAV010000120.1 GCA_029865665.1 Flectobacillus sp.
GTCAAATAGTCAATAAAAATATCAATAAAAAATCTCCCAAAAGAACAAAAATATTTTGAGATTATCTGCACAGGTTTATCAGTATTTTCTGTTTAATTTGTCCAAAGACAAGGTAAATCAGGGTTAAAAACCGCTGTTTTATAATTACATTTGTTTAAAATATAACTCAAAAGTACTAATTTATCATTTTGATACATTAGATTTGGAATAAAATTATTTTAATATTTGATATTCCTTTACAAAGACGAAAGAATTACCGTATAAATCCGAATCGTTAACAATGGCAAGAAAAATTAGAATGGGCATGATTGGTGGAAGCCTAGAAGCTTTCATCGGTGCAGTTCATCGTCGTGGGGCTGCTCTCGACGGGCAAATTGAATTAGTTTGTGGAGCATTCAGTTCAAATCCAGAAAAATCAAAGGCAACTGGCGATGCACTATTCCTACCAGAAGACCGTGTTTATGGTTCTTTTGAAGAAATGATTTTGAAAGAAAAAGAACTTCCAGAAGGCGAACGAATGGATTTTGTTTCGATTGTAACGCCTAATCACGTGCATTTTCCTGCGGCAAAATTTGCTCTTGAAAATGGGTTTCACGTGGTGATGGACAAGCCAATTACCCTCAATATGGAGGAAGCTAAAGAATTAGCTGTCATTGTCGAAAAATCAGGTCTTCTATTTGCTTTAACTCATAACTATACGGGCTATCCGATGGTGAAAGAAGCTCGTCAACTCATCAAGTCGGGAGCAATTGGCGAAATCCGTAAAGTAATTGTGGAATATCCACAAGGGTGGCTCTCTCAGTTGGTAGAAGCTACAGGACAAAAACAAGCGGCTTGGCGTACAGACCCTGCTCGTAGTGGTGCTGCGGGTGGTATTGGTGATATTGGTACACATGCCGAAAACCTTGCCGAGTATATCACAGGCTTAAAAATCACTGAGCTTTGTGCCGACATTAGTATTTTCGTAGAAGGTCGTCAGCTAGATGACGATGCCAATATTTTACTTCGTTTTGATAACGGTGCGAAAGGCGTTTTACATAACAGTCAAATCTGTAATGGCGAAGAAAACGATTTGAACATTCGTGTTTATGGTGAGTTTGGTGGTCTAAAATGGAAGCAGATGGATCCCAATACACTTATTTTGACCAATCAAGAAAATGGTTCTCGTATTATTCGTACAGGAGTAGGAAACTTATCTGCACAAGCACAAGCACATACCCGCCAACCAGCAGGACACCCAGAAGGTTACATCGAAACATTCGCTAATATTTACCGCAATTTTACCTACGCACTTCGTGCAAAATGGGGTGCTGAAAGTCAGGCAGGTGCTATTGGCGGACTAGGGAAAGAAACAGGAGTTGATGAGGGTTATAACCCAGAAATGTATGATTTCCCAGGCGTAGAAGAAGGACTTCGTGGTATGGGTTTCATAAACACCGTACTCAAATCAGCTCAGTCCGAAGAAAAATGGACTAAGTTTGAAATCTAGGATTGGGAGTAATGATGCAAAATTTTGGATGTTGAATTTTGGATTTAACATTATAGCTATTAGTTTTTACAGCGAAAATAAATATCGACTAATTTTATATTCACGTTTCTTGTAAAGACTTAATCGCTAGTTCATTAAATCCAAAATTTAAAATTCATAATTTAACATTACTACTTACAACCATCAAGAATTTTATCCCTTTTAAAAACATAAACTCATGTCAAAAATTAAAGTAGGTGTAGTCGGAACAGGTTTTATTGGTCCCGCTCACATCGAAGCATTAAGAAGATTACCAAACGTTGAAGTAACAGCTCTTTGCGAAGTAAACATCGAATTAGCGACTGCCAAAGCAGCTCAATTGGGTATCGAACGCCCTTGTACATTTGAGCAACTATTGGCGATGGAAGATATTGCTTGTGTGCATATCTGTACGCCTAACTTCTTGCACTATTCGCAATCAAAAGCGGCTTTATTGGCAGGAAAACACGTGGTTTGTGAAAAACCATTGGCAAAAGATTTACACGAAGCAGAAGAATTAGTAGCTCTTGCTAAAGAAACAGGCTTAGTAAATGCTGTTCACTTCAACTTGCGTTATTACCCATTGGTTCGTCAAATGAAAACCATGCGTGAGAAAGGTGATTTAGGAGATGTCTATTCGGTAATTGGCTCCTACTTACAAGATTGGTTGTTTTACAACACCGATTATAACTGGCGTTTAGAACCAGATAAATCAGGTGATTCTCGTGCAATTGCCGATATTGGTTCTCACTTGATGGATATTATCGAATATATCACAGGCTTGAAAACGACAGAGGTAATGGCGGATTTCAACACGGTTCATAAAACTCGTAAGAAACCGTTGAAGCCTGTAGAAACGTATTCTGGTAAAATGTTACAACCAGAAGATTATGCAGACGTAGAAATCACAACGGAAGATACCGCTAACGTATTGTTACGTTTCGATAATGGAAACAAAGGATTAGTAACGGTTTCTCAAGTTTCAGCAGGACGTAAAAACCAATTGAAATTAGAGATTTCTGGTTCTAAGCAAACCTTTGCTTTCAACTCAGAAGCTCCAAATGAAATCTGGATTGGTAATCGTGACGCTTATAACCAGTCATTAATGCGTGACCCATCATTAGCATACCCAGAAGCACGTGCTTTGATGACTTTCCCTGGTGGACACAACGAAGGTTTCCCTGATACTTCAAAACAATTATTCAAAGAGGTATATGCCGCTATTGAAGCAGGTCAAATGCCAGAAAACGCTCCATTCCCGACTTTTGCAGACGGTTACAGAGAGTTATTAATCTGCGAAAGAATCTTAGATAGCCACAGAAGCCAAAGCTGGGTGAAAGTGGTGTAAGGTTTTAATTGTGAGTTAGTGATTTGTGAATTGTGAGTAGTTATTACCCTACTAAATACAACTCACAAATCACAACTAATCTATTTTCTACAAAATTTATAAAATGCATACTTCTACTCCCTCAAAAGCTCAAGATGAGTTTGCTGAAATGTTGTTTCAAAGAATAAAATCCTTTGGATTAAGATGTATTCCTGTTTGTGACAATTTATTTCACAAAAGTCTTTCTGCTAAAAATATTGCAAGTCAACTCGTTCGCTCTTCCGCATCTTCTGTTGCAAATTACCGTGCTGCACGAAGATCAAGAAGTAGTAAGGAGTTCTTTGCTAAATTAAGTATTGTAATTGAAGAATTAGACGAGAGTTTATTTTGGTTAGAATACTCCATTGATGCAAATTTTTATCAAGATGCTAAATTGAAAAATTTAATTGAGGAAGGTAGTGAAATTTTAAAAATACTCTCAAAATCGAGAAAAACGGTTGGAGACTCTCTTCAACGAAAAAATAACGTATCGAATTAGCAGCTTTGTGCAACATATTCACAACTCACTAATTCACTAATTCACAATTGGTTATGAAAACAATCAAAGGACCTGCTATCTTTTTAGCACAATTTTTAGATGATAAAGCCCCTTTTAACTCACTCGATTCGATTACTTCGTGGGTTTCGGATTTGGGATATAAAGGTGTACAAATTCCAACTTGGGATGCCCGTGCCATTGACTTAGAATTGGCGGCTACTTCAAAAACGTATTGCGATGAATTGAAGGGTAAACTGGCTGATAAAGGGATTCAGATTACTGAACTTTCTACGCACTTACAAGGACAATTGGTAGCGGTGAACCCTGCTTATGATGTCATGTTTGATGGCTTTGCTCCAGATTCGGTAAAAGGAAATCCTAAGGCTCGTACCGAATGGGCAGTTAACCAATTGAAATTAGCGGCTAAAGCATCTCAGAACTTAGGTTTAAATGCTCATGCAACCTTTTCGGGTGCGTTGATGTGGCATACGGTATATCCTTGGCCTCAGCGTCCTGCGGGATTGGTTGACCAAGGTTTCACTGAATTAGCGAACCGTTGGTTGCCTATCTTAGATGCCTTTGAAGATGCTGGTGTCGATTTATGTTATGAAATTCACCCAGGCGAAGATTTGCACGATGGCGTTACCTTTGAAATGTTCTTAGAAAAAGTGGGTAATCACAAACGTGCGAACTTGCTGTATGACCCATCTCACTTTGTGTTGCAATGCCTTGACTATTTACAATACATCGACTTCTACCACGAGCGTATCAAAATGTTCCACGTAAAAGATGCAGAGTTTAATCCAACAGGAAAACAAGGCGTTTATGGGGGCTATCAGTCATGGGTAAACCGTGCTGGACGTTTCCGTTCGTTGGGCGATGGTCAGGTTGACTTTGGTTCTATTTTCTCTAAATTAACCCAATATGGCTACGACGGCTGGGCAGTGTTAGAATGGGAATGTGCGATTAAAGACCCTGTTCAAGGAGCAACCGAAGGAGCGCCATTCATTGCGTCACATATCATCCAAGCAACGTCTAAAGTATTTGACGATTTCGCTGGTGGTGGTGCTGACTTGGAATTGAATAAGAAAATTTTGGGGATTTAAGAGTTCCTACTCAACAATTAGCCCCCATTTTGGGGGCTTTTTCATTCTATGGAAAATATCGAATCAACAAATCTCCCCCTTCGGGGGCAGGGGGGCTTTTTCCAAACCCAAGCCCAAATCGAAACCTTAGTCGCTCAATTTATGGATAAAAGCTTACCTTTAGAAGCATGGACACATGAAGCTCACCTTGCGATGGGTGTCTGGTTTTTACGCCAATATACCCTTACGGAATCCATGCTATTGGTTCGTCAACATATTATTTCCTATAACCTTGCAGCAGGTGGTTCTATCGGTTTTGAAAAAGGATACCACGAAACGCTTACGTGGTTTTGGTTGAAAACGGTAGATGCTTTTTTGGAACGCTTTGGCAGAAAAAAAGCATTGCTAGAAACCTGCAATGCTTTTCTTGAAAGTGAATTTGCTCAACGAGATAGAGCGTTATTATTCTATAAAAGAGAAGAAGTTTTTTCGCTTGAAGCAAGAGCATTTTTGTTAATCCCTACCAATACTTTCCTCGATTTTTAATAATCAGGGAAATACCTCTAGTTAAAATTTTGACATGAGCCATTACCGCTCCTACAAAGCCAAAATGCTTTTTCAAGACTTCGTAGCGGTCTAATAACGAACGCTTTAATTGCTTATTGGAAATGCCTCCTGTTAAATAATTCGCCACAACAAAGTCTAAGTATTGAATTTTTCTCGCTTTCTTGAGACAAGAAATCTCCCAATCGACATCGGCACTGAGGTTATTTTCCATGTACAAAGGAGCGACTGTTTTGCGAGCAATAAAGGCTTGGTGACAGACTAACATTCCTAAATTCATATCTCGCCATGTTAAATCTTTTGGCAAACGGTGCGGTGTAATTTCTGAGCGTAAGCCTTGCTGATTCCCTTCGTTATCAACAAAATAGGTATCGCCATACAAGACATCTGTTTCGTCGGTAATGCTTTCGTAAATGCGTTCAACGGCTTTGGGGTCATAAATTTCATCTCCTGCATTCATAAACCAAACAAAGTTGCCAGAAGCAGCTTTTAAGCCCTTATTCATGGCATCGTACAAACCTTTATCTGGTTCAGAAATCAAACGGTTCACTCGACTTTCGTAACGTTTGGCAATGTCAAGCGTCTTATCTTTAGAGTTTCCATCAATAATAATGTACTCAAAATCTTGATTTGTTTGAGCGGTAATGCTTTTGATGGTTCTTTCTAAAAACTCCTCTGCATTGTAGGTAATGGTGATGATGGTAAGCCCTCCAACCAGCCCCCTAGCCCCCAGAGGGGGAACTGATTCTGCGACAGGCTCTCCGACGATTTCTACACCAAGCTCTTTAATTGGATTTTTTATCCATAGTGGGGAGACTTGTTTCGGGTAGTTGGCTTTTCCTTTTGAAGCGATAGCGTTATATACTTCGTAATATCGTTTGGAGACTGCTTGTTCTGAATATTCGTCCAGTACTTTCTGACGAGCGTTCGTACATAATTGTTGATAATCACTACCCGAAAGTATCCATTGCATTCCTTTGGCAAGGTCTTCTGAGGATTTATATTGAGCCAAATAGCCTGTGGGCGGCATTCCGCTTTCTTGATGTACAATCATTTCGGG
>JARXAV010000173.1 GCA_029865665.1 Flectobacillus sp.
GCATTAATTCCTTCTAACGATGCACGAATGCCTCGATATTGTTTCAATTGTCCCCAAATTCGATATACAAAAAATATCAGAAAAGTGCCAGGCAAGAAGATGCCTGTTGCTCCAACAGCACTGCCTAAAAGCTGTTCCCACCAAGAGCCTCCTTTCATCACCAATGCTCCAATGTAAGACGTAAGGGCGAATACTGGGCCGGGTAAGGCTTGAGAAAGTGCAACTCCTGTCAAGAAATCATCGGGCCTGATGAGTTCTTTAAAGTCAACAAATTCGGTATAAAGCATAGGAGCAAGCACCTGTCCACCTCCAAAAACCAAGCTACCATTTCGGTAGAAATTTTCGAATAAACGGATTGGTTCATAATCCGTAACATGACCCAATATGGCAAGAATGACTAGAAATCCCCAAAATAAGTGGAAGTTTGCCCACGGAATAACCATTTTATGGTGCTGTTGTTGAGGGAAATCCTGATAATTAATCCATGAGGTTACACTGCCACCAATGAATAAGGCAATAGGACATACCCAGGGAGATTGTAAAAAGAAAGCAAACCCAGCAGATAAGATCATTAATGAAATGCCTACCTTATTTTTGATTACTTTTTGACCCAGGGTAAAACCTGCGTGCATAATAAAGGCAATTCCAATGGGTTGAATGAATCGGATGAGATCACGATTTTGTAAGTAAATCATGCCAAATGCAGCCGCAGTCATGACGCTCACTGCTGGAATAATCCAAATGAGGAGGGTTAAATAAGCTAAATTAGGCCCACCAAGTTTATAGCCCAGTGCCGTAATCGTTTGAGTAGAGGTTGGCCCTGGAAGAAAAGAACATAATGCCTGCAATTCAAGAAGTTCATCTTCCGATAAGTATTTCTTTTTTATTACTAAGCGGTCTATAAACATCGCTAGATGAACCTGTGGCCCACCAAAAGTTGTACAAGCAAGTATTGATACGTCCTTTAAAAATTCGACATTCCTGTTATTTTTCATGGTTGTTTCAGAATCAAAAAGGTTTGACAGTCAATGACTATCAAACCTTTTTTAGAGATACAAACTGCGAAATTAGCGTATTTCGTGTTGTATAAGATACTATTTCAGTGCTGCTTCGTAGTTTTTACTTACGGCATCCCAGTTAATTACATTCCAAAATGCCTTAATATAGTCGGCACGTTTGTTTTGATATTTTAAATAATACGCATGTTCCCAAACGTCTAATCCTAAAATCGGTGTTCCTTTTTTCTCAGCAACATCCATCAATGGATTTACTTGATTTGCCGATGACGTAATGACTAATTTCTTGTCTTCAACAATTAACCAAGCCCAGCCTGACCCAAAACGTCCTATTCCAGCTTTGCTAAATTCGTCCTTAAATTTGTCTAGTGAACCAAAGGTTTTGATAATCTCATCGTTTAATTTACCTGTTGGAACGCCACCACCTTTTGGTGACATACAGTTCCAGAAGAAGGTATGATTCCAGTGACCTCCTGCGTTATTACGCACTGCCGCAGGATATTTTCCAGCATCTTTCAATAATTCAAACATGGTTAATTTTTCCAATGGCGTACCAGCAAGAGCTTTGTTCAAATTATCAACGTAAGCTTTATGGTGGCGGTCATGGTGAATTTCCATGGTCAGCTTGTCGATATGTGGCTCAAGAGCATCCACTGCATAAGGTAATGCACCTAAGGTAAAAGGAGCAACATCTTGCATGGTTTCGGCTAAGGTTAGACGATCGAAATTAATAGATGCTTTTTTAGGTGAAAAGCCTAGTGATTTTAACCCAACCAACGCAAAAGCGGAGGCGAAAGTTGACTTTAAAAAATTCTTACGGTTCATATAGTTGATTTTGTTAGCTCGTTATTCATATACAATTCTACTTACGATGCTTCTACCTAAGGTAACTTCGTCGGCATATTCCAAATCTCCTCCAATCGGAATACCTCTTGCTATGGTCGTAATTTTTACGTCCAGTGCTTTTAATCGCTTTGTTAAGTAAAAAGCAGTAGTATCGCCTTCCATAGTTGGACTTAACCCTAAGATAACCTCTTTAATTTCATCTTCTGTCCCTTTCTTCCCTGAGATACGAGATAAAAGACTTTCGATTTTTAAATCACCTGGGCCAATTCCCTCAAGAGGCGAAATAATGCCTCCTAACACATGATACAGACCACGGTATTGCGACGTGTTTTCAATCGCTAACACATCACGAGTATCCTCTACTATACAGACAACGCTTCTATCTCGTTTCAGATTGTTACAAATTGCACAAATATCTTCGTCGGAAATATTATGACATTGGACACAAAACTGCGTTTTTGTACGCATAATCGTCAGTGCCTCAGACAACTGAAGCGTCTGTTTTTCGTCCCTTTTTAACAAGTGAAGTGCAATCCGAAGAGCAGATTTTTTTCCAATTCCAGGCAACTTTGCTATTTCTTCAACAGCCTGTTCTATAAATTTCGATGGATAATTCAAGGATAACTAGATTAACAATGTTTAATTAATAATGGATAACCGTTAATGCTACCTTTCATGAATTGCATTATCAGTTATCCATTATTAATTCTCAATGAGTTCTTACATCACTTCGGCAGAAATACCTCGGCGACAAATGGCATTACGCATAGGAGCTAGTTCGTCGAATGTTCCTTTTTTAACGGCACATTTTCCTTTGTAATGAATCAATAAAGTACACTGTTCTGCTTGTTCTAATGAATGACCACAAACTTCTACCAATGTTTCAATCACATGGTCAAACGTATTTACGTCGTCATTATAAACAACTAGGTCATTTTGGGCTACATCAATAACCTCTTCCATGACAAGCGTTTCTTCTTCGTATTGTTCAAAAGGTCGCATTTCTTATAAAAATTAGTATTTTTAACGTTATTTATCTTAACTTAATGGCTGTTTCTTCATTTGAAGTACTAATCAGGTGATTGATTGTCTTTTCATGCTTGGTTAGAACGAGTTTAAAGCCACTTTAGTTCTTCTTCGCAAATTTACTAAAAAAGAAATTCAATGTATTTAATTTCATAGTAAATGTATGATAATTAAGTACCTATATACGCTTTTATTACATGTTTTTGGAAGTTTGGCTCTTATTTATTGATAAACAACAACTTAGCAATTTTATTTAACACAATTATCCATCTTTTACCCATTTCTATATGACATCCACTTTGGCAATTGGGATTTTGACCTTGTATTTTTTATTATTGATTGTAGTGGCTCATTTTACGTCTAAGGGAGCTGATACCAATGCTTTTTTTACCGCTAATAAGCAATCTCCTTGGTGGCTTGTTGCTTTTGGCATGATTGGCACGTCCATTTCTGGTGTTACGTTCATTTCAGTTCCTGGAGACGTTGGTAAGGTTTCTTTTTCCTATTACCAGATTATCTTGGGAAATTTAGTAGGTTACTTCATCATAGCAACTGTTTTGTTACCGCTTTATTATCGACTCAATTTAATCTCCATTTATACCTATCTCGACAAACGATTTGGCTTTTGGTCATACAAAACGGGTTCAGCGTTTTTCCTTTTGGCACGTACATTGGGTTCGGCGGCACGGTTGTTTTTAGCTGTTCAGGTATTACAATTGGCTATTTTTGATGCTTTAGGTATTCCTTTTTCGGTGTCTGCTATGGTGACGATTGCCCTTATTTGGGTTTATACTTACAAAGGAGGTGTAAAAACAATTTTAGTAACGGATACCCTTCAAACCTTCTTTTTGTTAACGGCACTTGTATTAACGATTATCTTGATTGCCAATCAGTTGGAGCTAAATCCAAGTTCGATGGTTTCTACCATACGAGCAAGTAAGTATTCTCAGATGTTCTTTTTTGAAGATTTTTCGTATAAACATTATTTTGCAAAAGACTTTATCGCAGGAATCTTTATTGCCATCGTTATGACTGGTTTAGACCAAGACTTGATGCAAAAAAACCTTACGTGCAAAAATATCGGAGAGGCTCAAAAAAATATGTTTTGGTTCTGCTGCACTTTTGCTGTTGTAACCCTTCTGTTTATCTCGTTGGGAGCTTTGTTGTACATCTATGCAGACAAGATTGGTTTTGCCATTCCTACCAAAACAGATCAGTTGTATCCAATGTTGGCACTTGGTGGACATTTCGGAACAGCCGTTGCTGTAACATTCCTTTTAGGAATTACCGCAGCCACTTATGCAAGTTCAGATTCAGCCTTGACAGCCTTAACAACGGCGTTTTGTGTTGATTTTATGAACATCGAACAGCGAGAAGAAAAACAACGAAACCAAATTAAACACTATGTTCATATCGGTTTTTCGGTCTTGTTTTTTCTAGTAATTCTTGTTTTCAATGCCTATAACGAACAGTCTATTATTGCGACGGTTTTTAATATTGCAGGCTTTACTTACGGCCCACTTCTTGGACTGTTTGCTTTTGGATTATTTACGAAGACACCTGTAAAAGATAGATTTGTTCCGTATTTATGTGTACTTTCACCAATCTTAACATTTGTTATTGATAGCCACTCAAAAGAGTGGTTAAATGGCTATCAGTTTGGTTTCGAAAAATTACTTTTAAACGGACTTATTACGTATATAGGATTAGTGTTATTAAGAGATAAGCGTTTATCATAAATTTATTTTGTGGTTAAGTTCAATTGTTTATATATTTACGTAGTATTTATGAAATCCTATGGACGAAAATACTACGTAAGTATGTTACTTATTAGTTTAAAATCTCTTTTGGAGTATTCAAATACATATTTTCATTTAGCTGCCGCCTAGCTGGGTGTTCAAACATCAGAAAAGAAAGATAATACCGCCTAAATGTTATTCCTTCTGCTCTTCGAACTTAATTTTATTAGTGGCATATTATTTGTATGACATAGTTGGCTATCCTTTTACATAGGGTAGTCGAACCTCATAAATTAAGTTGAAAATTAATTATAAAAGGTATTTATAATCCTTAAAAAGTCGTTTCCTTCTTTGTTAAATACATTCATCTAGCCATACCCTAATGGTCAGAGTGATGTATGCCTTTAAAAACAAACAATTGGTTTGTATGGAATCCGTATGCTGAAACGTCTAATTTTTACCGCCTAAGAGTGATTATATTGATACCACTTAATAAAATTGATGAACAATAAATTAGCACAATATTCTGTCTTTCTATTTAGTACTGTACTCTTAGTGATGGTTACTGCTTGTGGAGAAGATAAAATGAAGGTAAGTCGAGCTTCAGATTATCCTATTCTCCAGATGAGTAATTTTGATGCTGACGGAGGACAATGGCCAACGATTTTACTTGGCTCACCAGCAGAAATTTCAGTTCTTCCTCCTGATGCAACAGATTCACCTGGCTACTTAGCTGAGATTGAACTCAGTAAAGAAGTAGTTGGTAAACGTGACTATGCACAAACTTGTTCAATTAATTATTGGGCTTCTGGAAGTGTGTTACGTTGGAATGAAATTGCACGAGAATTGATTAGCAAGACAAAAACAACTCCTCCATTTGCGGCAAGGGTATTGTCTTTACTTACCGTTACTCAGTACGACGCTTTGGTAGTTACCTGGTATTATAAATATAAATATCGTCGTCCTTCTCCTGCTTCGGCCGGGGTTGAATCAATGTTACCTGCTGTAAATTTTCCTTCTTACCCTTCTGAGGATGCGGTAATTGCTGCAACGTCTTATGAAATTTTAAAGGCTATTTTTCCTTCTGAAAAGCATTATTTATATCAAAAAGCACTAGAAGATGGTAACTGTAGATTATGGGCAGGAGCAAATACCAAAAGTGATATTTTAGCTGGAGGTAAACTAGGAGGGGATGTGGCAAAGCTAGTTTTAGCTAAAACAATCGGTGATAATAATTTGATTGAGGAAAACTCGAAATATTATTGGAAGGACGATCGCCCGCCCACAATTAGTGGTAAGTACCTATCTACTATGTCTAATGTGGCTACATGGTTCGATAGTAAATCTGTTTGGGATGGTACAACCATTCCGAGTCCGCCTAGTTTGACTAGTGAGGAGTTCAAAAAGGATATAGATTCAGTAAGATCCATTTCAAAAAAACGAAGTATTGTACAACGAAGTACAGCCGATTTTTGGTCTGATGGTTCTGTGACCATCGTGCGGTGGAATGAAATTGCAGAGGATTTAATTCATCCAATGAATTACTCAGAATTAAAAACGGCTAATATCTTACAATTACTTAATCGTTCTATTCACGATGCTGCAATTATAAGTTGGCAAGCAAAATATAAGTTTACCGTGCCTAGACCATCAGTAGTTGACCCAACCATTAAAACCACTTTGGAAACGCCGAGTGCACCATCCTATATTTCTGGTCACAGTACTTATTCAAATGCAGCTGCAACGGTGTTACGTCATTTTTTCCCTAAGAATGCCGACGAACTTAACGATCAGGCAGATAAAGCTGGTTTGGCAGGTGTATATGCAGGTATTAACTACTTTTTTGACCATAAGGCAGGTATGCAATGTGGTAATAAAATAGGTTTACTCGCCATTCAGGAGGAATTACAGAAAAGTAAACAAAAAAGGGTTTTGCGTTAAGCAAAACCCTTTTTTGTTTACTTTTAGTCAAAAACATCTTTGTCGTTGTAGCACTATTTTACAGAGCGTTTCTGGTAGTTGTTATAAATTCAAGTGTGTTCTAATAACGCCTTTGTAACCACGGTCTGTAATCCAACTTACTTTTGTTTCTGCATCAGGTCTTGATGAATATTCTCCAAAGAGGATTCGATAGATTTTGGTATTATCTTTTAAGCCTACTTGAACAAAAATTTCATCTTTCTTTAATCCTAAGCGAAGTAATTCATTGTATAAGTCTTTCACACTGTTCAGATTCCCAACTGCTGTTACCTGAACCCCAAAACCCTGTGGTGATAACTCTTTCCCTGTAATATCATAGGTATGATTCGGGCTGAAGGATTCGTTACTCGCATTCGAAGAGGCACTTCTTACAGGCAAAGATGCTCTGGAATCAAGTGCATTTTTTGGGATTTGTTCCACTCGTACCGTTGCTCTACCTGCTGCAATCATGCCAATACGAGAAGCTGCTTCTCTGGATAGAATAATGAGTTTCCCCTCTTTGTCGCAATTGCAACGGTCATTTACACGTACCTCAATCGACTTACCATTTCCCAGATTTGTCACCCTTAAATAGGTATTTAGCGGAAATTTTGAATGTGAAGCCGTTAACTGTGTGTCATCATAATTTTCCCCATACGACGTGGGTTTCCCATTGAAGTCCGCAGCGTAGTAGCCTGCTGAACCTTCCTCAACCGATTGTCCCATTAATGCTGTATTGTTAAAGATACAGGTAGAGAGCGTTAACATAACATAAAATAGTTGTCTCATAAAATATAAAGAAGTTAAAGGTATTCTCGTTGAACGTATTCCTAAAATAGTTATCTTTAAAATGACAATTAAAGAGAAAAATCCCCCTAATCTATTATTAATAGATAATTATCAGTGATAGGGGACGACATAATTAGAGAATAGCAAAATGGATTTTAAAATAGTGGTGGTTGTGTTGTTTTTACTGGTTAATTAATCTAGCTTAATCAGTTAATAACGCAATAATCATACCAATTAAACATTTACCCAATAAAAAACGTATGGAACTTACTCCTATTGTACAAGGAAAGCAACGTGTTGTGATTGAAAATATTAAGCCTCTTGTCAATCACGGAAGATACCCTGTTAAGACATCTGTTGGAGAGCAAATTACGGTAGAAGCGGATATATTTGCAGATGGTCAAGATGTTATCAGTGCATCGGTGGCTTATCGGTTGGCAAGTAATGAGGAATGGACTGAACACCCGTTATATGCCGTTTGGGGTGACTATTTTAAAACAACCATTAAGGTTGATAAACAGGGATTACATCAGTATAAAATCAAGGCTTGGATAGACCATCCGCTCACTTGGTATCGTGACTGTCTTCTGAAAATTAATGACGGACAACACATTGAAACCGATTTATTAGAAGGAATTCATTTTCTTGAAAAAATAAATGCAAAAGTGGGAAATACCGACGAAAGAGCGACGCTCTTTTTG
>JARXAV010000228.1 GCA_029865665.1 Flectobacillus sp.
GCAAAGTAAACAAAATGGTTGCTCACTATACATACAAAATGATAGAAACGGACAAATTATCGCTATTTTTTAGCAACGAGTTTCCTTTTAATAAAGAGGGTTTAGAAGAATTTGTACATACTTTTGTTGTTAAATCATACAAAAAAGGAGAAGTTATTCTAAAGAATGGAAATAGTGAAAAAGAATTACGGTTCTTAGATAGAGGCATTATTCGTGAATATTATGCAAGTAACGATAGAGAAAAAAATATCAATTTTTATACAAATACGGGCTTTGTAACCGACTTTTCTTCGTTTACGCATGCTACCGCCACAAAAAAATACCAAGAATGTTTGACTGATGTAGATTTGAGAGTTTTATCCAAGGAACAATTTTTGAATTTTACCAACCAGTACAATTGTGGCAAGTTGTTTATCGAAACGATTTTCCAACGAATAGTTGTCAATAAAGAAACCGAAGAATTTAACCATTTTGTGAATACTGCGGAAGAATTATACCTCGATATCATGAAAAATAAGCCTGATTGGCTACTTCAAATCCCTCAATATCATATTGCGTCTTATTTAGGAATTACACCTGAAACGTTGAGTAGGATTAGAAAGCGAATTTAATTTCTTGATTTCAATCAATGGATATCATCTGGGTATCGGGCAACTTTGTACTTTCAATTTAAAATATAGAACAATGAAAGTACATCATTTGCGAAATGCCACTTTGGTCATAGAAACTGGGAATAACGTAATTTTAGTTGACCCAATGCTTGGAAAAAAAGGAACAGCTGGACCAACTTTTACCCTTTTTCGTTTTAAACCGCAACGAAATCCTACTGTAGATTTACCCAGCAATGCAATGAATATCGTTGCAAAAACAACGCATTGCTTAATAACGCATCTGCATCCCGACCATTTGGACAAGGAAGCCGAAAACTTTCTTCGCTCTAACCAAATTCCTGTTATTTGTAGCGTAAAAGACGAAGCCGCATTAAGAACAAAAGGATTAAACGTTTCCCAAACGGTTGAATATTGGAAAGAAAGTAATTTTTTAGGCGGAAAAATTCAAGGTATTCCAGCAGTTCACGGTTACGGATTTGTAGCAAAACCAATGGGAAATGTAATGGGTTTTTACATCGAATTACCAAATGAAAAATCAATTTATTTAAGTGCTGACACCATTTATACCGACGACGTACACAAGGTATTGACGCAATTGAAACCTGAAATTTCGGTAGTGGCTTGTGGAACAGCTCAATTAGATATTTTTCAACCTTTATTAATGCGAATGGATGACATTTTAAAATTCGTACAGAACGCACCAAATAAAGTAATCGCAAACCATTTAGAAGCCGTAAATCATTGCCCGACAACGAGAAAACAATTAGAAGCAGAAGTTTTAGAAATTGGACTATCTGACAAGGTTTTTATACCAAATGATGGAGAAAGTAAAGTCTTTTAATAAACTAAGTACAAATGATTTTATAGAAAAACAGCCAGTAAATCAATGTCATATTTTTTATATCATCAATGATTTGAAAGGGATTTAAAATTCTACACTTGTAATTGCTAACTTTGCAAAGCAGCAAAATATAAATACGAATTATAGAATTAAAGCTTAAAACAAGTACTATGTTTAAGAAAAATCAACTGTTGGACTACTTAAAACAATACAATTTATTTACAGATAGTGAAATAAATGAATTTATAAGTTTAGCGACTATTTCTACGATAAAAAAAGGAGATTTTTTCATTAAACAAGATGAAATCTGTACCACGCTTTCCTTCGTGAATTTTGGCATTTTTCGTTCATTCTATTATTCTAATAATGACGAAGAAATAACCTATTGCTTTACCTTTCCTAATTCGTTATTAGTGGCTTATTCTTCATTTATTACACAGAATAAATCAGAAGAAAATTTACAAGCTTTAACCGATTCTGAAATAATTTCAATTTCAAAAAAAGAATTAGAAAACCTTGCGGAATCAAACAATAAATGGTTAAATTTTTTAAAAATAATTGCTGAAAAAGAATATGTTGAACTCGAAAAATGGATTTTTAATCATCAAAAATCCAACGCCCAAAAACGATATGTAGATTTGATAAACAACTATCCACAATTTGTGCAACAAATTCCACTTCACTACATAGCTTCCTATCTTGGAATTACTCAAAGACATTTAAGTAGAATAAGAGCATCAATTTAATTATTAGACAAATGTCCTACGTGCTTAGTAGGGCAGGAGTGTAATTTTGCACTTCAATTTTAAAATAATTAAATAGATGAAAACAGTAATTTTAATAGGTGCTAATGGGAAAATGGGAAAAGCAGCACTTACAGGTTTAGGAAAACACAAAGTGATTACAGCTGGTCGTTCAAAAGACGGTTGCGACTACCAAGTTGACATTACCAGTGAAGAATCTTTGAGAAAATTATTCAAGGAGGTTGGTCACTTTGATGCAGTTGTGAATACAGTTGGCGTATGTGAATATGCAACCTTCGAGGAAATGACTGAAGCGCAATGGATGACTACAGTAATGAGTAAAATGATGGGGCAAATCAATATTGTTAGAATAGGTCAGGAATACATTGCTGATAAAGGTTCCTTTACGCTTATTACAGGTATACTAAATTTAAAGCCTATTCCTTTTGCTATTGCAGATGCAACTACAAGTGGTGCCATTGATACCTTTGTAAAATGTGTAGCCTTCGAAATGCCAAGAGGTATTCGTGTAAATTCAGTAAATCCAACAGTTTTAGCGGAGGCTTGGGATGTTTACGGCGATATGATGCCAGGATTTCAACCTGTACCAAGTGCATTGGTTGGTAAAGCGTTTGAGCGCTCGGTTGATGGATTTATTACTGGTCAAGTGATACTTGTTGATGCATAATTAACAAAAATTACAGCATATAGTCTTTTCAAAAAAGAAATTGACTATATGCTGTTTATTATAAAATAAAAAGAAAAATGGAATTAAAACTTTACCAAATTGACGCATTTACAGATACCATTTTTGGTGGAAATCCTGCTTGTGTGGTGCCTCTTGACAATTGGTTATCAGACGACATTTTGTTAAAAATAACTAAAGAGAATGCCGTTGCAGAAACCGCTTTTTTTGTAGATAAAGGAGAAAAAATCCATTTGCGATGGTTTACGCCAGAAATTGAAATGGATTTGTGCGGTCACGCCACACTTGCAACAGCACATTGCTTAAAGACAATTTTAGGTTACAAAAAAGATGAAATTGTTTTCGAAACATTAAGTGGCGACTTAATTGTTAAAGTTGAAGATGGACTATACAAAATGGACTTCCCATCAAGAATGCCTATTCCAGACATTTTACCTGATACCATTTCAAAATCTTTAAACATACAACCTAAGGAAAATTTGAAATCAAGAGACTATGTTCTAGTTTATGAAAACGAAACAGCAATCAGAAATATTAAAATTGACCGACAATTGTTTGACCAAATCAACCTTGATCCAGGCGGAGTAATTGTAACAGCAATTGGAGATGAATGTGATTTCGTTTCTCGTTTTTTCACACCACAAGCCTCCATTTTAGAAGATCCTGTAACAGGTTCTGCTCATTGTTCTTTAGTGCCATTTTGGTCAAAAAGACTCGATAAAAAAGTACTTTATGGGCAACAAGTTTCGGAACGAATGGGCAAACTATATTGTGAAGACAAAGGTGACCGAGTTATTATTAGCGGAACAGCAAAAACCTATTCTGTTGGGAATTTTTGGATAGCTTAAAACAATTGCTAACTCGGGTGTTGCGTCATAGTTAGAAAGCAAAAACGCAGTGCCAATTTTAAATCTATAATTTAAATTACAAACAAATAATTACAAAAAAGTACGAAAAAAGGAATCTCAATTTTAATTGTTATAGTAACAATTTTAGTAGTGTTATTATATCTCAGGTTTAATTATACCAAAAAAACTAATGAATTAGGAAATGCAAATCAAATCGAAGGGCTTACAGTATTTACAGACAATGACCCCATTTTGGAATATGAACAACTAGGAACTGTAAATGTTGACACATCCAAATTACAAGATGCTGAGTACGATCACATGCGTGACCAATTGATCCTAAAGGCAAAAACACAATTCGCAAATGCAGAAGGTGTAATTATTATTCCAAAGGATAAAAAAGCTTTGGTTATTCGTTTTAAAAATTAAAATTCATTAAACATTTTACTTTTTAAAAAAGTACAACAATCCTTTTATCTATTCACGAGTTGGTTGCAAATCATAAAGACGATACCAATGGTAAATTAATCCCATCCAACAAATGTTGGTTACGCATAACTCGTAAAGGTAATTTTTTGGGGCCTCATTATTCCGTCAATGGTATCAGATGGCGATTTGTTCGTTGTTTTGGTTTAGACCTTCCTTCCACTGTAAAAGTTGGATTTGAAATCCAAGCACCATTAGGAGACCAATGCGAAGGGAAATTAGATTTAATCACCTTAATCGATGATAGTGTCAAAAACGTTAGAGCTGATAATTAAAATAGTAACAATATGCAAATAGAAAATCACCTATTAAATCAGTTTATTAGCCCAGATAATTCAAATCGTCAAGAGGTTGAAAATTTAGTACAAAAAGTTACAAATCAACTTTTGGACTTTTTATCCAATGCAAGTGAAAAGCCGACCAATCCAACTATAAAATATTGTGACACTTCTTATTTTCAGATTCCTGAATTTTCACAAACTCAAAATGAAATTCAAGCAAACTTGCAGGAATTGTACGAGTTGAGCATGAACCCTGCAAATCCAAAGTACATTGGACACATGGATAGTATGCCAACGCTTTGGTCTGTACTTGGCGATTTTATTGCTTCGGCATTGAACAACAATGTGCTTAGTTTAGAAATGTCTCCATTCATTACTCAATTGGAATATTCATTAACTAAACAATTTGCAACACTTTTTGGACTTCCCGAAACAGCAGGTGGTGTTATGTTGAGTGGTGGTACACTTTCAAATTTACAAGCCTTATTGATTGCAAGAAATACCAAACTTAACATTAAAAATGGAAACATCTTTTCATTGAAAAAAGAGCCTGTAGTTTTTACCTCTGAACATTCTCACTCATCAATTCAAAAAATAGGAATGATGATTGGGATTGGGACGGAAAATGTTATCAAAATAAAGACAGACGCTAATTCAAAAATTGATATTGACGATTTAGAAACTCGAATTAAAGAACAAATTAAAATTGGTAAACAACCATTTGCAGTTGTTGCAACAGCAGGTACAACGGTTTCGGGTAATATTGATCCTTTGACGGACATTTCAAAAATTGCCCAAAAGTTTGATTTATGGTTTCACATTGACGCAATTTATGGCGGTGCAGTTGTATTTTCCGAAAAATATAGACATTTAATTAATGGCGTTGAGCAAGCAGATTCAATTTCATTTAATCCTCAAAAGTGGATGTACGTTGCCAAAACTTGCTCGATGATTTTATTTCGGGACTTCAATAAAATGGTTGATAATTTTAGAATATCAGCACCTTATATGAAAGAACAAAATGCTTATATCAACTTAGGAGAAATAAACGTACAAGGCACAAAATATGCGGAGGTTGTAAAACTTTGGCTTTCTCTACAAAGTATTGGCAAAAAGGGTTACGAAGAACTGATTGATTATAGCTTTTATTTAACAGAAGCGTTTGAAAACGAAATTACAAAACGACCATTTTTAAAATTGACCAGCAAACCTGAAACGAATATTCTTTGTTTTCGGGGAGAGCCAACAACTATTGAAGTGGAAAATTTTGACAATTGGAATGAAAATCTCCAACAATATTTAGTTAAACAGACTGACTTTTTCTTGTCATTACCAACGTATAAAAATGGTCTTTGGTTGCGGACAGTTTTACTCAATCCATTCTTGACAATTGAACACATTAAAATACTTTTTAACCACATTGACATCTACGAAAAAAACACGAGACTAAAATAAAAACTATTGCGACTAGCCAAACTTTAATCGTGACAGAAATCTATGCCGTGATGAAGATATGGTAGATAGTTAGTCAGTCTATCGGCTCGTTTCGTTGGCTTCTTTTATGGTTTATCACTCGACTCGAAGATATTTGGAAGAGCAGGTTTTTGCCTGCTCTTTTGTTTTTTAGGGTTTCTGATGTTCTTAACAGAAATTCAATTAGAAAATGGGTAGCGGAAATTAAAAATAAGCTCCACTTGGGAATCTGTTGAAATGGTTTTATTTTTAGAAGTATATTTAATGGTGTTTATATGCTCGTTCGCCGTCAGCAAAAAAAACGTTACTTAAAAATTAATTTTTATGAATTTTCCCAAAATAGCAGAGTATAATCCGGCGTATCAAAAATATATTGACCTCGTTGAAAGTGAAAACTTTTTCGACCAATTTGATGCTATCACTAACGAAACCATAAGACTATTTAGAGCTATCAGTACAGACCAACTGAACTATAAATATGCTGAAAATAAATGGACAATAAAAGATGTTTTAATGCACATAATTGATACAGAAAGGGGATTCTCATATAGAGCAATTGTCTGCATAAGACAAGACGACAAAACACCTTTGTATGGGATGGACGAAGATTTTTATGCAAATAATGTTAATGTTACAAACAGAAATATAGAAAGTATGCTTGAAGAATTTGAAGCAGTTAGAAAAGC
>JARXAV010000246.1 GCA_029865665.1 Flectobacillus sp.
TATTTACGCCAAATAACTTCCTATCGTCACAATATCAGCAAATACACCTGAAGCTGTTACTTCTGCTCCTGCTCCTGGCCCTTTAATAACCAAAGGACGGTCGTGATAGCGTTTTGTAGTGAACGAAATCACATTGTCTGCTCCTTCCATCATATAAAAAGGATGTGACTTTCCGATACTTTTTACGCCAATGTTAATTTTATTATTTTCCAAGGTCGCAATAAAACGTAATACTTCTCCTTTCGCCTCCGCTTCGTTTACCATTGCCTCAAAATAACCATTTGAAACTTCTAACTCATGGAAAAATTCAGGAACACTTGGAGCATTTTCACAATTTTCTGGCAATAATTTATCAATCGAAACGTCCGAAGGTTCTAATTTAAGCCCGATTTCACGACCTAAAATCAAAATCTTACGAGCTACGTCCATACCACTTAAATCTTCACGAGGATCTGGTTCGGTATAGCCTTTTTCTTTTGCTTCTTTTACCACATCGGCAAATTTAACACCCGCCTTAAAGTTGTTAAAGATAAATGATAACGTACCAGAAAGTACCCCTTCGATTTTCTCAAAGCGATCTCCTGATGCAATTAATCCTTGTAAAGTATTGATTACAGGCAACCCTGCTCCCACGTTGGTTTCGTACAAGAACTTCACACCTTTCTTCAAAGCTGTTTGGTGTAACTGGGCATATTCCGCATAAGGGCCAGAATTGGCCACTTTGTTTGGCGTAACTACCGAAATATTTGATTCAAATAAGCCTAAATACTGCTTATGAATTTCTTTGTTAGCGGTACAATCTGCAAAAATTGAATTGGGTAAATTTAACGCTTTAGCCTCCGCCACGAAGCTTTCAATAGACGAAGGGCTTGTACTATCCGTCAAGTCCTCTTGCCATGTATCCAGCGAAATGCCAGATGGATTTACTAACATTTGACGAGAGTTCATCACTCCTACCAAATTGACTTTTAAGGCTTTGTACTTCGCTAAATAATTACCCTGTCCTTTTAATTGTTCTAAAAGTGTTTTTCCGATTAGACCCGTTCCTACCAAGAAAAGGTTCAATGTTTTTACTTGCGAGAAGAAAAACGAATCGTGAATAACATTTAAAGCTTTTGATATATCTTTTTGCTCGATTACTACCGAAATATTTAACTCCGAAGAACCTTGAGCCGTCGCTACGATATTGATACCATTCTTTCCTAACACCGAAAACAACTTACCACTTACCCCAGTATGTTTACGCATTCCCTCGCCCACAACAGCAATCACGGAAAGATTTTCTTGAATTTCGATCCCTTCTACATCGCCATTGGCTATTTCGGTTTTGAATTCTTCTGCTAAAATCTGACGCACTTCTTCGGTTGCAGAAGGTTCAATCGCAAAACAAATTGAGTGTTCTGATGAAGCCTGAGAAATTAAAATAACCGAGATACGGTGTTTTGCTAAGACAGTAAATAATTTAGCAGACACCCCAGCGACACCAATCATGCCTGAACCTTGTAAGTTTACTAAGGCAAGTTTATCAATAGAGCTTATTCCCGTAATAATATAATCAGATGGTTCAGCTTCACGGCTTACAATTGTTCCTTCAAAATCCGTATTAAAGGTATTTAGAACACGAATCGGGATATTTTTAGCAAAAGCAGGCTGTAACGATGGCGGATAAATCACCTTCGCTCCGAAATGCGTTAATTCCATCGCCTCTGAATAGGTAATGGTAGGAATAGTGAACGCATTTTTCACTTTTCTTGGGTCAGCAGTCATCATGCCATCTACATCTGTCCAGATTTCGATTTCTTCAGCATTCAAGGCTGCTCCGAAAATAGAGCCTGTGTAATCAGAACCACCACGACCCAAAGTCGTCGTTTCTCCTTTTTCAGTTGAACCAATAAAGCCTGTAATTAATTGCAATGCCTTTGTTTGAGCAAAATAAGCTTGAATTTGAGCATCAGTCACAGCAAAATCTACACTTGCCATGCCAAAGTTATCGTTGGTACGAATAACCTTGCGAGCATCTAAGTACTGACAATCGACTCCTTCTGCATTCAAAATTGAATAGATTAAGGTCGTAGAAAGGCGTTCGCCAAACGATACGATGAGATCTCCGGTACGAGGGGAGATTTCACGAATTAAAGACACACCTTTGAGTAAATCTTCTAATTCATTGATAATCGTTCGGATATTAGCAAATACTTTTGACTGAGCCTTCACGTCAATTAAAGTACGCACTACTTCAAAATGACGTTCTTCGATTGCCTTTACGGTATCAAAGTAGGTCAAATCATTGGTAGAGGCCTTTTCTCCCGTCTCAATCAATCTGTTGGTTACGCCGCCCATTGCCGAGAATACGGCTGCAACTTGTTCTCCCTTGGCTTGTTTGCCCTTGATGATTCCTAATACTGCTTGGATACTTTCAACTGTACCACAAGATGTTCCTCCGAATTTTAATACTTTCATTTTTTGTTGTCAGTAATCTGTCCGCTTTTACACAAACAGATACGTTGATTTTTCTGCTTTACAACAGCAGGTTTATACCTTATTTTTCACAAAGATAGCCAAAGCACTCTAATCCACTAAAAATATTATGATTTATAGCTACTTTGAAAGGACTAAGCCTCTATTTTCTATCATTACACAAAGCGACTACCAAGAAAAAAGGTCTCCAGAAAGTTCTAGAGACCTAATTTTCCAGATGGACATTTGGCGGTGTATCCATCTAAGGGAGACTATATATATATTTAGAAAGTAAGGATTGTATTCATCGTCAAAACGAGGTAAGGAGAGCGACCTCGATAATTATTTCACTATCCACAAATCTCCATTTTTCACTTCTAATCTTGAAACCTTATTCTCTTTGCTTAACTGTAAAAGCGTTGAAAAGGCTTCCTTCATTGATATTTCACTTAGCACCGCAAACTCCTTGGTTGTCATTGTTGGGTAAAAACCAAATAATGACTCTGGAGTTTTTGAATAATTATATTTCTTAGCTTCTGGATAAAGCGATAAAATTGCTTTTTCAAACTCTGTATAACTTTTAAAGCCATAAACGGTTTGCTGCTGTTTATTTTCAGCACTAAAACACAAGGTCGGAAATCCTCTCACGCTATACTTACGTGTAAGTTGTAAATCCTCTTGGAAAAGACGATTAGCCTTTTCTTCATAATCAATTCTAAATCTCAATAAATCTAAACCAACACTCGTGGCTGCTTCCAGCAAATATTTCCATTGGGAGATATTTTTTTTCTCAAGAAAAACCATTTCTTTAATTCTTCTTAAAAATGCTTTTCCTGCGTGTACTCCTTGTAAAGTAGCTGCCTTATAAGCAATTGCTGAAGGATAGGAAGAAACTAAAGGATCTTCTAACCAAACATCGCCATCAATTGGCATTTCATAATGTTTACTAGCTTCCTCCCAATGTTTAGCTACATCAGCCGGTTTGGTGATGCCACCACTAACGAACCCATTCCAAGAAGGTAGTAATCCACCCATGCAATAGTCAATGGAAAAGTATTCTCCATACTCCAACTTCAATTTCCTCAACTGAGGTTCAATACCCCAACAAGAAGAACAGATAGGATCTGTAAAATAAATTACTTTAATCATTTTTGAATCAATATTCAATTGGTTTAGATTTCCAGAGTCACTTTCTGAAAGAGGTATTTCGCAAAGACCACTTTCAATGTCACATAGTAGAGGATTATTTTTTTTCATGTCATTTATTTTGTTTTGTCCAAAACAGGTTGTTAAACAAAGGCTAAGTAGTAACTTTAGACCATATTTAAACATTTGTTGTGTACGTACCATTTTATAAATAGCGTTTAACTAAGTTTTAGAAGAGATATTTAAGTATTTAATTAAGCGAACTATAAGGCTTCAAGCAATTGTAATCGGGAACTTACTCATCAAATCAATTGTTTAGCTGAAATAAACATTAATGTCTAGCAACATCTCGAATTCAACGCTCAAAGCCATTAGAGTTAATCCAAATAAGTTAGAGGTTAATTATATTATCAGGACTTGTTAATTCTTTATTTTCCTAAGTAGTCATAAAACAGCATCTTACAAAAGTACTCCTTACTATTTAGCACGACTTTTGTAGGATTTTATTTTTTCCTATCGACTACCTATCTGATGCAAAGTTGCAACAGACGAAACACTTATACAATAGGTCAGAAAAACATGACTACTAAAAATTTTAATTCCGAAGAAGAAGGCTGTCCAGTACAAGGCCTCCTAAAATTATTAGTGGGGAAATGGAAACCTCAAATTTTCCGCATCGCCATGAACGAGCCACTTAGATTTAGTTCGCTACTACGCCAATTACCCAACTCAAATAAACAAACACTAGCTGTTGCGTTAAAAGAACTAGAAGAAGCAGGGTTGCTAATCAAAACAATTATCAAAGAAAAGCCACTACATATAGAATATAATCTATCTGAAAAAGGGAAAAGTATGATTAGCATTTTTGAAAGCCTAGAAGTTTTCATGAATGAATAAGCTTTTCAAAACCTTTCTGTGAGAGCAATACCTCCAATTTTCACTGAGGCATAAAAAGTCAAGTTTCAATAAGGTCGAAAGCGAACCTGTTGCAGTTTGACTTTTTATATATTTTAGACATTGTCCTTTACTATGCTGATTAAGCACTAGTTTACGATACAATAGCAGGATGGTGGAGGACAGATAACTCTTAAAATGTAACTTATTTTGCAAAATATTATAAAATTTTGAGTATTCCAGCCAACCCTTAACCTTTGATGATTGACTCACTCTCTATATAGTTAAAATGTTCGTAGAGAAAATTATTCATTTTAAAATCGACAAACGATTAAAATCAGCATATTAGTGATCTATATTAATAAAAGTAAAGATGCGATTACAATAATGTGGAAATTACGTTAGTTCAAATTTTGATGAAATGGCATTTTGTCCTAATTTTGAGGGAAATTATCTTTCCAATTTCTAAGTTAATTTTTCCATAAATGAATCATGGAACGTCTCCATTATTTAATTTATCTCATATTATCAATTCTCAATTATAAAAAGTAATTGAATATAAAAATTAAGATGTCTGAGCCATCAAATTACGGCATCTATACGGTCAGAAAGAGATTTAAAGATTTTTGTTATATAATTGGGTAGTATCGTTAAAATGGCCGAATTTTTCGGCTATTTTAATTTTTGGGCGTATCTTGCGACTTGATATTAATCATCTGAGACGCATCTTGATTTAGTGTACCTTTTACTTTACTGACAATGAGACCAAAAGGCATTAAATTATGACATAAAACCTCCATTTCGTCAAATGAAAAAGCAAACAAAAGCCATTCGTATTCAAGCAGAACGTTCTCAAAACAGAGAGCATTCTGTCCCTTTATATCTTACTTCTAGTTTTACTTTTGAAGATGCAGAGCAATGCCGTGCAACTTTCGCTGAAGAAATTGAAGGTAATATTTACTCACGCTACATGAATCCTAACGTAGATGAGTTCGTTGAAAAAATGTGTATGCTTGAAAACACCGAAGATGGACTTGCCTTCGCTACAGGGATGGCCGCTAATTTTGCGGCAATTGCTGGTCTTCTAAAACAAGGAGATCACGTGGTGGCATCAAAAGCACTATTTGGTTCGGCTATTCAAATATTAAGTAATATCACCACTAAATGGGGCATTGAATGTACTTATGTTGATGGGCATCTTATTGAAGAATGGGAAAAAGCGATTCAACCTAACACAAAATTATTATTCTGTGAAAGCCCATCAAACCCAGGCTTAGAACTAATTGATTTAGAAGCAATTGCTCAGTTAAAAGCAAGACATCACTTGATTCTTGCCGTAGATAACTGTTTTGCAACACCTGTTATCCAAACACCAGCCGACTGGGGTGCTGATTTAGTGATTCACTCTGCAACAAAATATATCGACGGACAAGGTCGTGTTTTAGGTGGCGTAATTTGTGGACGTAAGGAATTGATTAAAGAGATTCGTTATTTCTCTCGTCATACAGGCCCTTCTATGTCGCCGTTTAATGCGTGGATTATGTCTAAAAGTTTGGAGTTAATCCATATTCGTATGGAAAAACATTGTGAAAATGCACATAAATTGGCTCTAGCCTTAGACGGCAACCCAGCTTTAAATGCTGTAAAATATCCATTTTTAACGTCACATCCTCAATTTGAATTGGCTAAAAAGCAGATGAAAATGGGTGGAGCTATTATGACGATGGATATTAAAGGAGGTTTTGCGATGGTCAACGAAATGTCTAAACATTTAGAGATTGCGTCAATTTCTCCCAATTTAGGGGATACTCGTACAATTATTACGCACCCTGCATCTACTACACACTCGAAACTGACTACGGAACAACGTGCAGAAGTGGGTATTACAGACGGACTTGTTCGTATTGCAGTTGGTTTAGAGGCAATTGAAGACTTAATTGCTGATTTTGAACAAGCACTTGAGAAAGCAATGATTGCTAATTTAGCTACTTTATAAGTAAAATATGGTTATAGCACTTCTTATATGCCTTGGCTTAGTACTGGCAAATGTTGTCGTTGGCGTATATGCTGAACGAAAAATTTCTGCCTTCATGCAAGACCGTCTAGGCCCAATGGAAGTAGGCAAATTTGGTTGGTTACAGTTGATTGCAGACTTAGTAAAATTGATTCAAAAAGAGGATATTGTTCCTAAATTGGCAGATAAGCGTCTTTTTTTAGCAGCTCCTTGTATCATTTTTATTGCCATATTTTCGGGTTATGCCGTGTTGCCACTTGGCCCAAGTGAATATTTACAAGGTTCAAAAGCTGAAGTGGGTATTTTCTATTTATTGGCCATTGTATCGGTTGATATTATTGGAATTTTAATGGCTGGCTGGGCTTCAAATAATAAATATTCGCTCTTTGGAGCAATGAGATCAGTAGCTCAAATTATTTCGTACGAAATCCCTTTGGCTCTGTCTATTGTTTGTGTGGTGATGATTTCTCAAACATTGAGTTTACAAGAAATAAGCTTGCAACAAGGAATTTATGGACAAGAAACAAATTACCTATTTGGTTTGAAGTTTTTAAACATAGACACAAGTCAAGTTGGTGGTATTTTTACGTGGAATATCTTTAGAGTACCGTTCTTTTTTGTGATTTACGTTATCTTCTTTATTGCAACACTTGCAGAAAGTAACAGAGCTCCATTTGACCTTCCTGAGGCAGAATCTGAGTTAGTCGGTGGATTTCATACTGAATATTCTGGAATGCGTTGGGCATTGATTTTCCTTTCGGAATATGGAATGATGTTACTGGTAAGCTTTTTAGGGGCTATTTTGTTTCTGGGAAGTTGGAATACTCCTTTACCCAACATTGGTTTCTTGAAACTAGCCGATTGGACTTCTGGACAACCTGAAAGTATCAGCGGTATGGCATGGGGAATGTTCTGGCTTATTGTGAAGGCATATATGGGAATCTTTATCCAAATCTGGATTCGATGGACTTATCCACGTTTACGGGTTGACCAGTTAATGTATTTGACATGGAAAGTGCTTACCCCGTTTGCAATTGGAGGCGTATTTTTATCTGCCATCTGGCGATTATTGATGATTTAAGTAATTTTTCAAAAATTTTCTGGTATTTGACTTTTCTAGATATGTAATTCCCCCAATCATAACTATAATCATTAAGGAGTTAAGAATATTGAGCGATAAGGATAAAACTTAATAGACTCAACTCCTTAATGGTTAAATAGTTTTTTCAAAAGTTTGGTATTTAACTTTTCTAGTAAGCCTTCAATTGAAACACAAGAGGATTCGGTAGATAAGAATTATACCTGATAATTTATGGTTACTTACTTAATAAGAAGGCTGTTTCTTTGGAGGCAGCTTTTTTAGTTAGGTTATTTCAATCAAAAAGGTCAAAAGCAACGCTCTTGACCTTTTTTAACTACACCAATATGAAAAACCCTACTCGGACTTTTCTTTTCTACCCTGAGATAGAAAAGAAAAGTGCGTCGTAAAACGCCTATATAATTCTCTATGTACGCAAAAGTCTTCTACGCTCTCGTAATTACTTCTGGTTCGTTCTACAAAAGTACCTCTATAGTATTACTACAATATTTCTCCCACGTAAAACCAATGTTAATAAAATACATAACTACTTAACATTAATTTAATATTGACTTTATTTAGCATTCTAATGCGATAATATCGTGCTGAGCGAATAATTGTTTTATCAACTTCTCATGCTTTGAGCGTTTTCCTCTTACTGTCCAATTACTTTCAAGGGTATCTTTCTCAATTAATTGTCTTCCTCTTTTTGATTGCATTTTAAAGTTCGTAAAGGTGTTTTCTAGCTTATGGAAAGCTTCTGGACTATGTTTAACCACAATCCGATAATTTCTAGTTTCTCCAAATTTATGAATAGCGTTCTCTAAATGATAGAAAAACTGCAAAACGATAAAAACAAATATTGCCCCCAAAAAAGACAGTAAAATATGACCATCCCCTATTGCCATACCCAAAGCAGCGGTAATCCAAATGATGGCAGCTGTGGTTAGTCCTTTCACACGGTCATCTACTTTGAAGATAATGCCTGCTCCTATAAAACCAACACCTGTAACAATATTCGCCGAAATACGGTCGGGAGATGCAGCATTGCCAATTTTTTCAGATAGAATCGTAAAGATGGTCGAACCTAAGCATATTAAGGTAAAGGTTCGTAAACCCGCAGACTTGCTGTGATATTCTCGTTCACCACCAATTACAGCCCCTACAAAAGCAGAAGCAAAAAGCTTTACTAAGTCGTCGTTATAGAAAAAGTGTTCTATCAAAACTTGATAATCGTTCATAAATTTTATTGGTATTAAGTAACAAGATGTTTTTAGCTTATCCGTTCTCAGAAGGTATCCAGTTAGCAGAGGGACATAGGCACAAAGAGCTAACTAACTTTAGGTATAATTTCATTTACTTAGTAAACAAAAAATAGCCGTTATGCCCAATGCAAACGGCTACTCTGAATGGTGATGATTAAATGTGGTAATGAATTATTAGGATATTAAATCCAACATTTAAAATTCATGATTTTGCATGATTGTTTACTTACTCTTATCCGTTGCCAAGACAAGCGCTAGTTTTTGACGAGCAACAATGTCATACACTTTGGCTAACTCTTGCACGGTACGGTCTTGAGCAATACGTAAGATAACCGTTTCTGCTTGTTTCTCTTTTGCTTGTTGACCCAAATAGGCTTCTAATTCTTCTTCTGCAACAGGAACATCATCCACAAAATAGCGATTTTCATCGTCAATGGTTAGACGAATGTTTTCTTTTGTTGTTGTCTGCTGTGCCGTTGATGACTCTGGTAATAATAATTTAATTGCATCAGGACTTGCTAAGGTAGAAATCATCAAGAAGAACATCATTAGAAAGAATAAAATATCTGCTAATGCTCCTGTTTCTACTTCTGATTCTTCTCTTGCACGTTTTCTTATATTCATGATAATTGAGATTAAGGTAAAACGTTCGCCTACTTCACAGCAGGCTTATGAAGAATATCAAGGAAATCAATTGCTGTAACTTCCATCTTATTGACAGTACGATCAATCATTGTCGTCAAAATTGTATAGAAGAAATATGCAATAATACCTACCATCAAACCTGTTGCTGACGTAACCATTTTCTCGTAAATACCACTAGCAATTGTACTAATGTCGATTTTATTTGCTGTTGCAATGTCGTGGAAAGTACGAATCATCCCTGAAACAGTACCTAAGAACCCAAACATAGGAGCAATTTTGGCAATCGATGAAAGGATACCTAGATTTTTTTCCATGTTATAAATCTCAACACGAGCGGTATTTTCGATTGCCGTTTCAATATCTCTGATAGGAGAGCCGATACGACTTAATCCTTTTTCTAACAATTTAGCAATCGGAAACGAAGAAGCCTTGCTATAATTCATTGCTCCATTCACATCGCCTTTGTATAACATTTCCTTGATTGTGTACAAGAAAGTACTGTCTAACTTAGATGTCTTGCTAATGTATAAATAGCGTTCGATAAATAAGAAAAGGGCAATGAAAAATAACACAAAGATTGGAATCATTACCCATCCACCTTTTTCAAGAAGGCCTAATATGGTTAAGTCCTCACCAACTTTTGTGGTTGTTGTGATGGCAGTCCCAAGAGTGTCTGCCACCATTGTTTCTGCTTGAAGTAAAATGCTTAAAAGAGCTGACATAGTTTAGTTTTTTATGAATTGTATAGTATGAGTAGCTTGATGTTATTTAGCCTTGTAATACCGACATTCGTAAAGCTAATTTCGTTCTATATTTATGACTAAATATGAGTTGATATTATTATTTTACGACAAGTATAACGAAAAAAAGTGGACTTTATGACATCCTTTGTCCGCAAAATTGTCAAATTAGGCAAGAAGCCGAGCAAGTACACCTTCTTTTAATGAATAACTAGATACTTTTATTGTGTTGATACCGTAGCGTTTTAGAATAAAATCAATTAGGCAAACACCCACCACAATCATATCGACTCTTAATTCAATCATTCCAGGCAAGGTCATTCTTTCAGTACGATTATTCGAAACCAATTTTATGAATGAATCTTGGAAAGAAGTTAACGGCAATGTAAACGACACTTCGTCTCTGGTAGGTAATTGACCAAATGCTTGCATATAGTATAAATCCACCAGCGTATCAAACGAACCAGCAGACCCAATAATACATTCTGGAGCATATTGATGAACCGCATTGGTTAAAGGCAATAAGGTTTCCTCTAAATAGTCCTTCAATAATTGCACCGAACGAGGCGAGATTGGGTCAGTCAGCATAAACTTATCCATCAGGCGTTGACCTCCTATTTCAAAACTTTGTTTATAGTAGATACGCTCTTGGTCGCACAGAATGAACTCAACGCTACCTCCTCCAATATCCATAATCATCGAAGGTGTTTTGCCAATATTCATTCCCATTTTCACCCCTTCATAAATCAGTGCAGCTTCCTCATCTCCCGAAATAACGGTGATTGAAATCCCTGTTGCGTCCAAAATACGTTCGCAAAACTGCTGCTCATTTTTGGCATTTCGTACGGCACTTGTTGCTGTTGTCATCACGTTTTCTAAGGCAACGTCAAAGCGATTGATTATTTCTAAAAAATACTGTAATCCTACAATGCCTCGAAGAATCCCCTCTTCCGTAATAATTCCTTCCGAAATCCCCCCTTTGCCAATCTTAGCGGCATAGCTATCCTCGTGTAACTGAATATATCCTTTCGAAACCGAAGCATCCATTTCAATAATTAATAATTGAAAAGTGTTCGTTCCTAAATCTATAATTGCTTTTCTCATCTTCTTAAAATTCTCCATTAAAACACAAAGAACGTTAAGAAATTGTCTTCTTACGAACTTTATCTGCTTTTTTAAGTTAATGGTATAGCTAGTTTACAAAATCTTAGTCCAGTATTCCTTTTTCTTTCTTGGGTTCTTTGCGTGTAAGGCACTCAATCTTTATCTTTACAGCATGGTATTAATAACAGGCATCACGGGTTTAGTAGGCAGTTTTGTTGCCAAACGCTTTATCGAATCAGGTCATTTGGTTGCGGGCATACGACGCAGCACAAGCGATATGACGTTACTTTCTGAAATTGAAGATAAAATCAGATGGTACGAAGGAGATATTCTTGATGTACTAGCACTTGAAAAAGCGGTTCAAGAAGCAACTTATGTGATTCATACGGCAGCCATCGTATCATTTGCCCCTCGTGACCGTGCTACTATGTTTCAAACCAACATTGAAGGAACTGCAAACGTAGTAAATGCCTGCCTAGAACATCATATCAAGAAACTCTGTTTTATTAGTTCGATTGCTTCTTTAGGTAGAAAAAATGAAGACGAGTCACTGACAAGTACCGTCATTACCGAAACGAGTAAATGGGAAGAAAGCCCCTTGAATTCGAACTATGCAAAAACAAAATTTTTAGCCGAAATGGAAGTGTGGCGAGGCGAATCAGAAGGCTTAGATGTAGTTATTGTAAATCCTTCGATTATCTTGGGAGAAGCCGATTGGACAAAAAGTAGCACGCAGTTATTCCGTTATGCTTTTCAAGAAAAAGCCTTCTATCCTACTGGCGATTTAAATTATGTGGATGTACTGGATGTTGCCGAATGCGTTTATCAATTGACAACCTCTGACATCAAGGGAGAACGTTTTATTTTGAATGCAGGAAGTATTTCGTACAAATCATTTTTAGAAAAAGTAGCAACAGCCTTTGGCAAAAAAGCTCCTAGTAAATTAGTTAGTCCGTTCATGGCCTCTATTTTGTGGCGTATTGAAGCCATTCGTTCACGCATTACGGGCAATGCCCCACTCTTGACAAAGGAAACAGCCCTTTCAGCAAGCCATTCTTTCAGCTATCCAAACGATAAAATCAAGCAAACTCTTGGATTTGAGTTCAAATCCATCGACGAATCTATCAAACGAATTTGTGCTGTCTTAGGTAAACGCTATAGCTGATACGCTATCATGTTTGCAAAGGGACTTTTAAGGAGGTGTTTAAAAGTACAGCGTTTAAAGTTCAAAGCATTTTGTGCCAAACAATATTCTATCTTTGGCTTTAATCGGAGCGATGGTCGCTCATAAACTTTTGACTTTTTACACAACCCCACTTTTTTGCTAACCTAAATCGGTTCAGTATAGTAGCGACTTCTAAATCCTAAAGAGTTCCCAATTTGCCTTTGTAAATTGGCACAGCACATTTCCTATCCATAAAATACAAAAGCGATAAAGCCCCTATTTTTGCTTTTCTCAAAAAAAACGCCCAGATTAAACTTAGAAACAACTATTTTGGTTGTAGGTTAAAGAATCACTCACAATAATTGCCATTTTGCTTTACCTCTATTACTCAAAGTGATAGGCTTTGGTGTTTTAGGCAAAATGAGCCTATTCTTTCACTAATCGAATGTAACACTTGTAAAACAAGTCTATAAATCATGCTGGAATCTGAAATCCTTGTAAGCGTAAAAGCATTTGCGGAAAATATCTTAACCAATCTTCCTCCGCACTATTTATACCACAATTTTGCTCATACCTCGCTGGTCGTGGATACAACCTGGGCCATTGCTTCCGAAATGGGCTTATCAGAAAAGGCAACTGAGAATCTACTGATAGCCGCTTGGATGCACGACCTCGGCTATGCAAAAAGCACAACGGATCACGAAACCGCCAGTATTGAAATGGCACAAGCGTTTTTGGAATCGGTCGATTTTCCTGCGAAACGTCTTGAAAAAGTTATCGAATACATTGATGCTACTCGTATGCCCCAAATGCCCAAAAACGAGAAACAAATGGTGCTTTGCGATGCTGATTTTGCTCATTGTGCTGCCACCGATTTTCTTGAAAAATCAGAAAACTTACGTTTGGAATTTGTTGCTAATGGACATGACATCTCCGAGAGAGATTGGATTCAAGGCACTTATACCCTTTTTGAAAACCATCATTATTTTACGGGTTACGGAAAGAAAGTGCTTGCTCCTTTAAAAGCCATTAATCAAGAGAAGGTTAAAGAACGACTGAAAAAACTAAAAAAAGCCGATAAAAAAGAGGCTAAACTTTCTGAAGAAATTAGTCAGCAGGTCGAAAAAAACAAAAAGCCTGACAGGGGAATAGAAACGATGTTCCGAACAACATCTTCTAATCATTTTCAGCTTTCGGCTATGGCAGATAATAAGGCCAATATTATGATTTCGGTAAATACCATTATCATCTCCTTGGTGGTAAGTATTCTGCTCCGTAAACTGGAAGACAATGAATACCTGATGATTCCGACCATCATGCTCACAACGGTTTGTTTGGTTGCCACTATTTTTGCCATTTTAGCCACGATTCCGAACGTTACAAAAGGCAGGGTTTCGCCAGAAGACATCAAGAACAGAACTGCTAATCTACTTTTCTTTGGCAATTTCTATAAAATGGAACTGGCAGACTACGAAGCTGGCATTAAAGAAATGATGCACGATTCAGATTTTTTATACTCATCCATGACTCGTGATATTTATTATCTGGGAAAAGTGTTGGGCAAGAAATACAAACTGCTTCGCATCGCTTACAGTATTTTCATGTATGGCTTTGCAGCGTCCATTATCGCATTTGGCATTGCTGTGATATTTCAAAAATAACATTGGTAAGTAATAATTTAAAATTATGAATTCTAAATTTTGGGTTTAATAATCTAGCTATCAATTCTTTATAGACAAGAATATTCATCAACAATCATTATTTCTCAAGCGTATTTTCCTGAGCGTATGAAAAAATTTATATTATTATCCCTATTACTGAGTTTTTGTATGCTCTCACAAGCTCAGGAAAAACAGGTAAGTTACCGACTCTTTTTAATT
>JARXAV010000279.1 GCA_029865665.1 Flectobacillus sp.
GAAAAAGTTGATTGATGGCAATTTAATTAGCTTTCATCTCCGAAAAACCAATATGGATTATTGCCAAGAATTAAAAAAATCGACGGTGTATGATTCTTTTTATAACTGTACGCAGTTTTATAATTACGTGTGGTTTGGGGAGTTTTCCATCAATCAAGAAATATACAATAGGGTAAAGGCAACTTTCAATGAATTATTGGTAAAACTATGAATAAACGAATTTTAATTGCCTTACTAGCCAGTATTGTACTCGTTTCAATTATCTACCTGATTGAAAGCAAACAAGGTAAAAAGAAGCACCTTTTTTATAGCAATTTAACTTACACAAATCAGACTTATCACCCTTATGATACCAAGTTTTGTTATGAGCAGTTTCTGAAAAAAGCAAGTAAAGGATATGAAGTAAATGACGAAACGCCTAATGAAGAAAATACTCATTTACAGGGTTCTGGAAAGTTGTGGGTTATTGTTTCTCCGTATTTTTTACCCAATCAAGAAGAAATCAATAAAGTACTCGATTTTGCAAAGTCGGGCAATAACGTCTATATCAGTGCCTTTAGTATTTCTCCAATGCTGTTTGAGTCGCTTTTGGGAGAAAGCAAATGGGAGGGTTTTGGCGAAGAGGAGAATGTATTTCCGCCAAGAATCACAAGTGATTCCTTGTCAATCATCTGGCGAGATTCTACTCGATATGCCAAATATACCTATCCTGGCATAGACCCAAGTTCGATTGTTGACCCTGTTCTACGGGAGTTGGGTACTCATAAGGCTGGTTTTGAAGATGAATTCGGGCTGAGAACACTCATTCAATATCCCACGGGCAAAGGGAATATCTATATTCAATTACGCCCAATTACGATGAGTAATTATTTTTTGTTGCACAAAAAAAATTATCAATACTTGAATCAGCTTTTGGGTATCATGGATATTCAACACAAAAAAGTGATTTGGGATTCCTTTTATCAGAAATATGAAAATCAACGTCCAGAACCTCCGATGGATAATAAGGTAGGTGAAAGTTTTTTCTGGAAAGCCATTCAAAAACATCCACCGCTACTTTGGGCTATTTGGACGTTTATTATCGGGTCGGGCTTATTCATGCTAGTCAATTTTCGTCGAATAGTAGCACCCGTTCCAATAATTCCAGAAGTGACTAATAATTCCTTGTCGTTTGTGAAAGCACTAAGTGGTTTATATTGGCTAAAACAAGACCATAAAAAGATTGCTAGTAAAATTACGCTGCAATTTAATGAGTACTTACTGGCAAATTATAGGATATATCCCAAAGATATTACGATGGAAAATGTCGAGAAAATCGCTCAAAAAACGCTGAGAAATCAGGACGAAATTGCACAAATTATCAATTACATAACGTCCATCGAACAATCGGAAACCATCGCAAAATCAACCCTAATAGATTTTTATCAACAGGTTTATCTTTTTATTCGGGCAAAGAAATAATCATATTCACCTCATTTAATTAGCATTTTAAACATGGAGCAGAAACCAGAAATTTTTGAAAATAGAGTAGATTTAAGTGGATTAGCACAAACCGTGAAAGCGATAAAAGAGGAGTTGGCAAAAGTAATTGTTGGACAAGACGAAACCATTGAATTGCTTGTAGTCAGTATGTTATGTGGGGGGCATGTACTACTTGAAGGTGTGCCAGGAGTAGCTAAAACCCTGACCGCAAAGCTATTGGCTCAAACCTTAGACGTGTCCTTTAAACGGATTCAGTTTACACCCGATTTGATGCCTTCGGATATATTAGGAACGTCGGTTTTTAATCCTAAACTCTTGGAGTTTGAATATAAAAAAGGACCAATTTTTAGTAATTTAATTTTGATAGATGAAGTAAACCGTTCTCCTGCAAAAACACAATCGGCTTTGTTTGAATTGATGGAAGAACATCAAGTTACGATTGACGGGCAAAGCTATCCGATGCACCAACCCTTTATGGTATTGGCTACCCAAAATCCAATTGAGCAAGAAGGAACGTATCGTTTGCCCGAAGCTCAGTTAGATCGTTTCTTTATGAAAATTTCGGTAGGTTATCCCAATGAATTAGAAGAAATTACGATGCTCCAAAAGTTCAATTACCATGTGCAGAAAGAAGTTACGAGAGGAGTAGCGACGGTATTGACGGCTGAAAATTTAATAGGCTTAAAGAAGATTATTTCAAGTATTATCATGGAAGATCACCTCTTGAAATACATCGTAACCCTAATTCAAGCAACTCGAAATCATAAACAAATTGAATTGGGGGCATCTCCACGAGCATCCATTGCCTTAATGCACGCAGCTAAAGGAACTGCGGCGATTCAAGGACGAGATTTTGTGATTCCAGAGGATATTAAATCAGTAGGAAAAGCGATTTTACGCCATCGAATTATCTTAACTGCCGAAACAGAAATGGAGGGGATTTCAGCAGACGAAGTATTAACGGATTTATTTGCTTCAATCGAAATACCACGATAATGAATTTTATAAAAGCATTTTATCTTACCAAAAATACCTTTATTCTACTAGGCATCTGTGTCGGATTATTTAGTTTTGGCTTGTTGCACAACCTGTTTTTTATAATGGGGAAACTGCTCTTGCTAGGTCTTTGTGTGGCGGTTTTTATAGAAATTATCGTTTTATTTCGAGTAAAACAGCCACTTTTGGTTAGTAGAAAAGTCCCTATTCGCTTGAGTAATGGGGATACAAATGCTGTGACCTTATTTTTTGAAAATGTAACTACTTTATCTTTTCAATTAACCATTCAAGAAGATTTTCCTGAGCAGTTTCAACTAAGAAATTGGAAGAAAATAACGGTGTCTAAAGCAGGTGAAAAAACGGCATACAGTTATTCCATCTTTCCCAAAACTAGAGGCTTATATCATTGGGGCGACTGTCACCTCTTGATTCAGTTATTTTCATATAGCTTGGTAGCTAAAAAATCGACCTATCATTTTGAACAATCAGTGGCTTGCTATCCTTCTTTTGACCAATTTAATCGCATTCCCTTAAAGACGATTGTAGCTAATTTTCATGATAATACCAGTAATAATTTAGTTAGAAAAATTGGGCAAAGTCTTGAATTTGAGCAAATTAAAGAGTATTCACGAGAAGACGATTATCGTCATATTAACTGGAAAGCAAGTGCCAAAAGAGGGCAATTGATGCTCAATCAATATCAAGAAGAGCGAAGCCAAGATATTTATTGCATTTTGGATATGGGACGTTCTATGAAAATGCCCTTTTACCAACAGTCACTGTTAGACTATGCCATTAATGCCAGTTTAGCCCTTTCTAAAACGGTTATTTCGATGCAAGACAAAGCTGGAATTGTAGGTTTATCCCACGACCAATGCCAGTTTTTACCAGCCCGAAAAGATTTTAAACAGTTCGGTAAAATCAATGATTTTCTGTACAATATCAAAACAGATTACCTGGAAGCCGACTATGAATTATTGTACAAATTTGCTCGTGTTAATATCAAACAGCGAAGTTTATTAGTGATTTTTACCAATTTTGATTCTGTCAATTCTTTGCATAGACAAATGCCTTATTTGAAAGCCCTTTCAAAATATCATTTGCTGCTCGTCGTCTTTTTTGAGAATGCAGAAGTGGCACAATATGTACAAGAAAAGGCAGAAGATTTAAAAGAAATTTACAGCAAAACCATTGCCCAAAGTCTTCTTAATCAACACAAATTAATCTGTAAAGAATTGCATAAATACAGTATTTTGAGTTTGTTGGTACAACCTCAAAATTTAAGTATGGAAACGATTAATAAATTTGTGGAAATAAAGAGAAAAAATCTAATTTAACACGTTACACTTCTGGCATATCATACAAAATAGCAATTGCCTATTTTGTATGATATTTTCTTTTATACTCCAGTGGTGTAATTCCAGTAACCTTTTTAAAATGACGATAAAAATTAGAAACGTTATTAAAACCACAGTCAAAACAAATCACTTCGGTTGGTAATTTATCTTCTACCAAAGCCCTACACGCATGACTAATTCTAATTTCAATCAAGAAATCATAATACGTTTTTTTCGTCATCAACTTAAAATAACGACAAAAAGAAGTGACGCTCAAATTACTAATTGCCGAAATCTCCTCTAAGGTAATGTCTTTTTTATAGTTCGATAAGGTGTAATTACATACCTTATTTAAGCGAATCGTATCGGTTTCGTTGGATTGGTAAAAGGCTTGTCCACGAGCAATGGTTTCATAGTCGCTAGTTTCCGCCAATAGATGCAAGATAGAAACCATGAGAGCTATGCGTTCTAGATTTTTAGCTTGTGGAATGGCTTTCAGTAAATGAGTCAGTCGTTCTCTCGTTTCTCCAACAATGATTAATCCGCTTTTTGCTCGTTCATAGAGTTTTGGCAAGAGATATGCTTCAGGCAGATTAATTAATCCCTTACCCAAGCAGTCAGGTAAAAATTGTATAACGACCGCTTCCACTTTTAAATCTGGGTCGTTCTGAAAATACTCTTCCTTGCAACGCCAAGTATGTGGAAGATTCTCGCCAACCAATACAATTTCTCCATGAGAAAAATTGCTGATGTTATCTCCAATAAAGCGAACGCCCTCTCCACGAATAATGTAATGTAGCTCTAATTCAGGGTGATAATGCCAAATTCCTCCGAAGTTGGGTCTAACGTCGTGACGGATACTAAATGAGCTTTCTAATTTAACAGGTACTTTCTGAAAGAGTGGTTTCATATTACAAGTATTTTAACAAAAAAATGAATGTTTTTTTAATTCTAAAATCTCTAAAAAAGGTACAAAAATATCCAACTATGTAGGATTTATACTTTCAGAATTCAAATATAACGATTCTTATTTTATTTATGACAATATCCTACACTAAGTTGGTAAAAAAATGCACAAAAAAGGACACTCAAATAGTGAAATTTGTATCATAAATAGAATTTCTTTTAGATGGTATGATGAAAAAATACTATATCATACCTAATTTTTCATATACAAGATACCATTAAAGAAGTGATTTGTAATTACTAAAAACTAGTAAGTTATTGATTGTTAAATAGTTGTATTTTATTTTCTTAGAAATAATTCTGTTTTGACTTGATAATATCGTTGGGAGAAAGTGATAGAGAGTAAAAAGTACACAATAATGCAAAAACCTATCATCATAAATAGAGCGAAATAATAAAAAATGAGCATAAATAATACAAAAGAGATCATTCTTGTTGCTAGTGGAGATTTACGCCTTTCGGCTAATCAAAGT
>JARXAV010000309.1 GCA_029865665.1 Flectobacillus sp.
AGGTAATCAATTTTAAAATCAGAATCTTTAAATATCTCAAGTCCAACCGTTCCTTGTCCTGTAATTACATCAAGGTCGTCGAAGGGGTGAACGTAGGTTGCTTTGTTTTCTTCGCAATATTGAAGAGCGGCATTCGAGGCATCGTCGTAGGTGTCGCCGACAAGTATAATCTGAATGCTATCTTTCCCGAACAATTGTACCTGTTTGATTTTTTGTTTGGGCGTGGTCGTAGGCATAAAAATAGTGCCTTTTACCTGCATTTTTTGACAAGCATAAGCCAAACCTTGAGCGTGATTACCCGCAGAGGCACAAACGACTCCTTTGGCTAATTCTTCTGCCGAAAGGCGAGCCATTTTGTTATACGCTCCCCTGATTTTGTAGGAACGAACCACTTGTAAATCCTCTCGTTTTAAATAAATATTACTTTCAAAACGTTCTGAAAGTAATAAGTTTTCCATTAAAGGAGTATGATTCGCAATTCCTTTTAAGCGTTCGGCCGCTTCAAAGATGCTTTCTATTGAGGGATATTTCTGTTCCATGTTGATGAAAGTTAACCTAATTATTGGGGCAAGTTTTTCACGCTCACTACCCCATTTACTTTACGTAGGGTATATTCGGTAAAATCCTGATTTGCATCCATGCCGACACCATGTAAGATTTGTTCTGGCGTTTTTACATCAACAGGTTTGTCGGTATAAATTTTGCGTGTATCAGGACTCCAGTACATTTCGTCTGTTTCAAGGGTTTCGTGTTTTACTTGGTTGTTGATTAACACTCGCCCCATGAGGTGATATTGATTTTTTGCTTTGATAAATCGAGCGGAATCTCCTCGCAGTGTAGTAGTATTGTTGCCGTTTTTATCAAAGAAAAAAACTCGTACTTCTTTTGGATATACTTTGTCTTGACTTGCCAATGTTAACTGGGCTTCAGTGGACATTCTCACCACTAATTTAGCCGAGTCACTAAAACTTAGGTTTACGCCATATAATTCGGAAACAGGCCCTTTATATTCCTGCTTAATGGTTGGTTTCTCTTCTTCTCGACAAGCAATAAATGTCGAACTGATTAGTACAAACAAGAAAAACACGGTCTTATTTGGGTACAATAGAGCGAATCTCATACGGCATTTGATTTGAATATACTGAAAAGACGTAGAACAGGGCTTATGCTATTCTACGTCTTTGCTTATTATCATTAAAATTTCTGAATTGTCTAGTCAATTTTTGGTTTACGGAACCAGTAGAAGTCACCCAAGGTGAATCCAACCACAATTTTAGTATATTGTTCCTCTACGCCATTGGTTGCTAATGTTCCACGTTTTCCTGCTACTAAGGCTAGGTTCATATAGGAGATATTTCTCAATGGGAAAGAAGCTCCAACAGAAACATTCATATCTGTTAATTTAGCACCATTTGAGTAGGTGTAAGGTGTTTGTGAATAACTTGCACCTGCACGATACATCACATGATTAAAATAACCGTTTAAGGCATCAAATTTAGGAATGTATTCTGCTCCCACTGCCACTTTATAGCTATTGCTCAAAGCGTCATTTTTACCTTCTGTATCTCTAAATTGATTCCAATTAGTCATCGTGTAATCTAACGAGACATTTAATTTACCTGGTCTTTCTAAGGCAATACCAAAGCGATAGGTAGATGGTAAGGTCGTTGTTAAATCAGGGTTACGATAGAGCGTATCGGCATTATATTTTGTAATTCCAGTAGATGAAAGCGTCTGAAATTCAATTGATTTTGTTACGTTTACTTTTTGACTTAACTCGGCCGTTGCACCAATGTTTAAGTAGTAATTTTTAGATACTTTTGGTCTCCATAGATAACCAACTTTCCAATGAAAGCCTGAATAGTTACTTTGGTTAGCTAATTTAATTTGATAGTACTGCCCATCAGTTAAGTTTTGAGTAGTAAGATCCTTATTGATTACACCGAATAATAAGCCTGTCTCGATACCGATATACATATCTTTTGACATTTTGTAGCCATTCGAAATTACAGCATTGTTCAATCCGCCACTACCAGAGTAGGTAGTTGTAATACTATCTTCACCCGTAATTTTTAATTTACGAGTAGAAAAAGTTCCATAAGATATGCTTGAAACAGGACGTAAACTCAAAGACATCGTCCATTTGGGCGACATCGGAAATGCTAAGGTAATTGGTCCTAATGTTCCTGCAAATGTATTCGAACGTCTTTCGCTGTTTTGCATGGCTTTACTTTCCATATTAACACCCATTTCAAATACGGTATAGCGATTACGAGCGATTGTTGCAGGGTTCAAATTATTGATATAAATACCATTAGAATTGGCAACTCCCAAACCACCAGATGCTGCATTAACCGCAGTTCCTTCTGTACCTACTTCGCCAATACCATGATACGACAGGGGTGAGTTTGTTTCCTGTGCTATACTCGTGTTACTAAAAAAAAGATTTACTAAAAAAAGGAATAGTAAAGGTGTTTTTAGAGCAGAGAAGCTTGAAAAAAAGCAATTAGATAATCTATTTGTTGCGTCTGACATTATAATCTAAAATTCGGTTAAGTCCAATCAGTACCAATTCTGGAACTACAAAGTTCGGGTATTTTATGCGGTTTGCAAAAAATGTAGCATCACCACCGCAGAAAATGACGTTAATTTTTGTTAAATCATTACTATACTGCTCAATAAGTCCGTTAATTTCTGCTATTAAAGCATTCATAACTCCGCTTTGCATGGCTGTTGTGGTGCTTTTTCCAATCAAAGCAGGCATTTCGGTCGGTGCATTTAATAACGGTAAACGTTTTGTAAAAGTATTCATTGCCTTAAATCGTATTTGCATTCCTGGTGAAATGATACCTCCTTGAAAACAATTTTGAGCATCTATTAAATCGTAGGTGATGCACGTTCCCATATCAATAACTACATTGTTTTGTGCTGGAAATAAAACCATTGCCCCAATGCAAGCAGCTAATCTATCAGCTCCTAAGGTTTCGGGTGTATCGTAATTTTTGGTGATAGGAAGGGGAGTATTGCTATTCAAAAATAAGATTTGCCTTTGTTGGTCACCCAATAGTTGTAAGATTTCGATATAGCTATAACTAACCGAAGAAATAATAAGCTGCTCGGGATTCACTTGTCTAACATAATCATTGAGGTCATCTAAACTTAATTTCCAATGGATTTCAAGTAATTTATCTGCTTCAAAGAGTCCTGTTTTGGCGAATGTATTGCCTAAGTCGATGGCTAAATTCTTCATTATCGAAAAAATAAATTAATTCGTCAAAGATACTTACTTCATTCAATATAAATGCTTTCGTAAGTATCTTTGCTCAAAATACATCGTGGAGTTATGAAATTATCTACCTACCAACTATTCGAAAATACCTTGCTCGACTATCTTTTGTTTGCAGGTATTTTAGTTACGGGCTTATTGCTAAAGCGTCTAATATCGACTATAATTAGTAAAAGGCTCTATTTTTTTCTTCGCCAAAATAATGTTCCTCTTAACACGTGCATTGATTTGCTGAGAAAGCCCGTCGAATCTTTTTTTGTATTAATAACGGTTTATATAGCTGTAAGTCAGTTGCATCCGCCAGCATCGTGGGAATTGGCTTCGGTGAATGTCTTCGGTATTTCTATGGTGATTTGGCGTACCTTTCAGTTTTTACTGATTAGTTCAATTGCTTGGGTTGCCATTCGTTCTACAAAGTTTATCACCCTCGTATTTATCGAACACGCCAGTCGTCATGCAGAGAGCAAATTAGATGATGTGTTTATCCCTTTTATCAAGGATTTAGTGGTTGTAACCATTTGCCTGATTGCTTTTTTGGCTATTCTAGGGATAGTTTTTCATGTGGATGTCTTGGCTTTGGTTACAGGTTTAGGAATCGGAGGATTAGCGATTGCGTTGGCAGCTCGTGAAACCCTAGAAAATCTATTGGCTTCTTTCATGATTTTGCTTGATTCTCACTTTGTGATTGGGGATACGATTCAAGGCGATAAAATCAGTGGAGAAGTTGAAAAGATAGGTTTTAGAAGTACTCGTTTGCGTACACCAGATGGAAGTTTGATTACTGTTCCCAATCGGGTTATTACGGCTCAGGCGATTGAAAATATGACGCAACGTAACTTTAGAAAGGGCAAAATTACCTTAAAATTAAAGTCGGACACACCTGGCGAACAACTAAAAGCCCTTACGCTTTATGTTCAACAGCTATTGGAAAATCATGCAAGTCTTTATGCTCAAGATAGAGGAAGCGTTCGATTTGAGACAATTGGTGACGGTTTTTACGAAATAGCCATCATCTTTAATACGAATTCGAGTGGTGTTGCACTCTTAAATGATGTCAAGCAGGAATTTAATTACGTATTACTTCAGTACTTGAACGACCATAAAATTTCACTTGCTACTCCAGCTACACCTATTTAGCGTTTAGTACAAATGTTTGCACATCAACTTTAAGGTGAAATTGTTGAAAAAAATGAGGATAATCGACTTTTACCCTTCAAGGCAGTCTTAAAATATCAAGATTAAATGGTAATTTCCCTATATTATTTAGTGTAAATAAAAGTCTTTGTATCATTAACACTGTACAATTAATAAGATGGAAAACCAATTATCTCGTCGTTCAGTCATGAAAAAAACAGTTGCAGCGGCAACAGCTACTTTCTTGGCATCTTCCCTTACGAACCGTTTGGAAGCTGCCGATACACAAATGGGTTCGGGTTTAAAAGGACACGTTCATCATTCTGCTTGTCGTTGGTGTTACGATTCGATTCCGTTTGAGGATTTATGTAAAGCTGCCAAAGAAATAGGGATGCAGTCGATTGAGTTGACGGGGCCTTCGGAATGGGAAATTTTGAAAAAATATGATCTTACCGCAGCAATAGGTTGGCCAGAAGGGAATAAGTGGGGCAATGGAATGGGTTTAACTTCGTGCTTTAATGACCTAAAAAATCACGATGCTTTAGTGGCTTTGTACGAAGATTTAATTCCTAAAGCTGCCAAAGCGGGAATCAAAAACCTAATTACGTTCTCTGGAAATCGTAATGGCTTGAGTGATGAAGATGGGTTAATCAACTGTAAAAAAGGACTTCAACGTATCATTAAAACAGCAGAGAAGTACGATGTGACCATTACGATGGAGTTGTTAAACTCTAAAGTAAATCATAAAGACTATCAGTGCGATCATACAGATTGGGGTGCTGCCTTATGTGAAATGGTAGGTTCTGATAAATTCAAATTGTTGTATGACATCTACCACATGCAAATCATGGAAGGGGACGTAATTGCGACAATTAAAAAGTATCAGCAATACATTTCTCATTATCATACAGGAGGTGTTCCTGGTCGTCATGAAATCGACGAATCGCAGGAGTTATACTACCCTGCCATTATGAAAGCTATTGTAGAAACAGGATACAAAGGTTTTGTAGGACAAGAGTTTATGCCTGCTCGTCCAGATAAAATTGCTAGTTTGAAACAAGGTATTTTGATTTGTGATGTATAAATAGGCAACAAGGCAGAGAGGCAAGTGGCAATGAGGTCTAAAGGCAATGTGGCAGTGTGGCAAAGAGGCAATGAGGTACAAAGAAATGTACTTAAACTTTGTTTTGCTTAAGATTGCTTAATAAAACCTTGACTAGTTCCATAAAAAAAGGCAGACGTTCAAGAATGAACGTCTGCCTTTTTTTAACCTAGTTGCCTCCTTGCCACTCTGCCTACGTGCCTTCAAAAAAACTACAAATTCATTTTTTTCAACTCACGTACCGCAAAGTCTGCTGCACGAGCTGTCAAGGCCATGTACGTTAACGATGGGTTCACACATGATGCTGAAACCATTGCTGCACCGTCTGTTACGAATACGTTTTTCACACCGTGAACTTGATTATTCTTGTTCAAGACAGACGTTTTAGGATCACGTCCCATACGAGCAGTACCCATTTCATGAATACCCAAACCAATATGTGTTTTATCGCTATTGTATTGATTTACATTTTTGAATCCTGCTGCTTCTAACATTTCAGCGGCATCGTTCATCATGTCAATACGCATTTTCTTCTCATTTTCACCTAATTCAGCTTCAAATGATAAAACAGGTAAGCCCCACTTATCTTTTTGGTCGCTCAAAGTGAAACGGTTGTTTGGATTTGGAAGAATTTCTCCGAAACCACCAAAACCTACACTCCACTGACCTGGGTGAGTTAATGATTCCTTGAACGTTGCTCCGAAACCATCCATACCTACGCCTCTGTTCCAACCTGAGCGGCTTGCACCACCTTGGTATCCGAAACCACGTAAATAATCACGCTTATCGTTACCCCAGTTACGGAAACGTGGAATGTACAAACCATTTGGACGACCTCCAAACATATAGTCATCTTCAAAACCTTCAACGGTTGCACTTGCACCTACGCCCAAGTGGTGATCCATGATGTTACGGCCTAATTGGTCGCTATCATTTCCTAAACCATTTGGATAACGAGCTGATTTTGAGTTCATCAAAATTGATGTTGAACCAATTGCACCTGCGTTGATAAAGATGATTTTTGCAAAATATTCGGTCGATTGCATCGTATTTTGGTCAATCACACGAACACCTTTTGCTTTTTGTGTTTTTTCGTCATAAATGATTTCAGACACAATTGCATTGTGAACCATTACCAAACGTTTTGTACGAGAAGCCGCTGGCAAAGTTGCTGAAAGTGAACTGAAATAGCCACCATAAGGACATCCACGCATACACTTGTTACGGTATTGACATGAACCACGACCAAGGGCTGTGTGCGTTGCTGTTGGTTTTGTTAAGTGAGCCACACGACCAATTGTCACACGACGACCTAATTTTTTATCAACACTGTCTTTGAAATGTTTTTCAGGAGCAGTCATTGGCATTGCTGGCAAGAACTCACTATCTGGAATAACATCCCAACCTTCACGTTGTCCTGAAATACCTGCAAAACGTTCTACATACGAATACCAAGGAGCTAAATCTTCATAACGGATAGGCCAGTCAACACCTGTGCCATCTTTTAAGTTTGCTTCAAAATCTTCTTTACTCCAACGGTATGTTTGACGACCCCAAAGTAATGATTTTCCTCCTGTGTGATAAGCACGAATCCAGTCGAAACCACCTTTTTTCTCGATATACGGATTTTGTTTATCGTTCTCGAATAAATAACGGTGTTCTTCATTGGCTGTATAACCAGTACGCATACCAGCCCAATATTCTTCAGCAGCCATGTTGGTAGGTTTGCCACGGTGAGCAAATTCCCAAGGGTCTTTCATTGCTGTTTCGTAACCTTCAACGTGTTTGATTTCACGACCACGTTCCAATACAGCTACTCTTAATCCTTTTTCGGTTAATTCCTTCGCTGCCCAACCTCCTGATATACCAGACCCAACTACAATTGCGTCGAATGTCTGATTTTTTACTGCATCTATATTTAAGTTCATTGTATTCGTTGAAATAATGTGAGATAATTCTTAGTAAGCAAATGATTTTTGACCAGGTTTGATTTTGATAGCTTCAAATTTCCCTGGAATTGGTTCGTAAATGAACGATGCCTTAATTCCCGCTTCTGAAGTGAAATAGCCCGTTAAGGTTAATTCTTTCATCAAACGCCAGAATGGTACGCCTTTTGCTTTGGCATCCATGCTTTCTTTATCTACGTTATCACCTACTTTTACTTGCTTCACATTGTAAAGTTTCATTAACTCTTTGGTATCTTGCTCTACTTGCTTCAAGACATTCACTTGTTCGTCTTTGCTTAATGACAAGAAGTTTTTCTTCTCTAAATCAACCACTCCTTCCATGAAACTTATGTGTTCTGGTTGGCGGTAACAGTCATTTAGCATCAATTCAATAAAGGCAGGAACACCCGCATCTTTTGCACCAGCAGTAGTAGTTTTAGGAATGATATGTTCCGCCACTTCTGCGATGATAGCACGTTGAGAATCTGAAAGCGATAAGCCTATAAGGTTTTTAGCAGTGCCTGATTCTTGTTCAGCTCTACTCATAGCGAGTAAAGTTGGAGCGGTTAAAGTTCCTCCAAACAATAAAGCGACTTTTAAGAGTGCGTCTCTTCTATTCATTTTTTTATGGAATGTTTATAAAAATTGGGACAGACAATAATTAGATAACCTATTAAGGTTTAAATAGTTTTTCGTAATTCGTGCTATCTTTTGATTTCTAAAAGAATGCGTTGTTTATCACGTAATAAACCACTCTGCTAGGAAAATATTGTATCAAAATGATACTTTCGACAAGCAAAAGTCAAATTTATATTCAAATAGTTTAATTACAAAGCTAAGATAAATAAAAAAAAGCGAAGAATTGTATGGTTTTAGGGGTATATGAGTGATTTTTTTGAAGAGTTTTGGGGTATGATTGAAGTTGTGTCTATTCTAGGATAGAGCATCTCCGATACCATTTGAGTGGCATGGTATCAAGTCGTTAGTTGAAGAGAGGGTAAAAATAAAAGCCGTACCCAATTGCTTGAGTACGGCTTTGTATTGTGAAGAACTTGTGGTGATTACAAGGTTCTTTTTACTTCTCTTAATTCGTAACATTCGATAATATCTCCTGTTAAAATATCGTTAAAGTTCTTGATAGAAACCCCACATTCATAACCGAATTTAACTTCAGCTACATCGTCTTTGAAACGTTTCAAGGCAGAAATTTCGCCATCGTGAACTACCACGAAATCACGGATGATACGGATTTTGTTGTTACGTTTAACGTTACCGTCAAGTACATAAGAACCTGCGACTGTACCCACTTTAGAGATTTTGAATACATCTCTAACTTCGATATTTGCAGTAACGTGTTCTTCAAATTTCGGAGCAAGTAAGCCTTCCATTGCGTCTCTAATTTCGTCAATTGCTTGATAGATAATCGAGTAATTTCTGATTTCGATTTGCTCATTTTCAGCCAAACGACGAGCGTTTACACTTGGACGAACTTGGAATGCTACGATAACGGCATCGGCAGCAGAAGCTAACAATACGTCTGATTCTGATACTTGACCAACTCCTTTGTGAATAATACGTACTTGTACTTCTTCGGTAGATAGTTTCAATAATGAATCTGATAATGCTTCTACTGAACCATCCACGTCACCTTTCACGATAACGTTCAATTCTTTAAATGTACCGATTGCTTTACGACGACCGATTTCATCTAAGGTAATATGTTTACGAGAACGAAGCGATTGTTCACGGATAATTTGCTCACGTTTATTGGCAATTTCACGTGCATCACGCTCATTTTCCATTACGTTTAATTTATCACCCGCTGCTGGAGCTCCACTTAAACCCAATACTTGTACGGGAGTAGATGGTCCTGCTTTTTTGATTCGTTTTCCACGATAGTCAAACATGGCTTTCACACGTCCGTAATGCGAACCTGCTAACATCATGTCTCCTACGTTTAATGTACCTGCTTGTACCAAAATGTTGGCTACATATCCACGACCTTTATCCAAAGAAGCCTCGACAACTGTACCGATAGCACGTTTCTCTGGATTGGCTTTCAATTCTAACATTTCAGCTTCTAACAATACTTTTTCTAACAATTCATTCACACCTAAACCTGATTTAGATGAAATTTCTTGCGATTGGTATTTACCACCCCATTCTTCAACTAGGATGTTTTTCGCTGATAATTGTTCACGAACACGGTCTGTATTTGCACCTGGCTTATCTACTTTCGAGAAAGCAAATACGATAGGTACACCTGCTACTAATGCGTGGTTGATTGCTTCTTCTGTTTGAGGCATCACGGCATCATCTGCTGCAATTACGATAATTGCAACGTCGGTTACTTTAGCACCCCTTGCACGCATGGCAGTAAAGGCTTCGTGACCAGGCGTATCTAAGAAGGTAATCTGACGACCATCTTCTTGTTCTACCGAGTAAGCACCGATGTGTTGGGTGATACCACCTGCTTCACCTGATGCTACTTTAGCACGACGGATATAATCTAGTAACGATGTTTTACCGTGGTCAACGTGACCCATAATGGTAACGATTGGCGCTCTTGAGATAAGGCTTTCTGGCGTATCTTCTACTTCTGCAAGAGCGGCTTCAACTTCTTCCTCAGCCGTTACGAACTGAACTTCAAAGTCGAATTCTTCTGCAATGATAGCGATTACGTCTGCTTCCAAACGTTGGTTAATCGAAACGAACATGCCTAAACTTAAACAAGTTGAAATTACTTCGTTTACAGAAATATCCATTAACGATGCCAATTCACTTGCCGAAATAAATTCGGTTACTTTTAAGATTTTAGCTTCTAATTGTTCGTCAGACTGGCGACGTTCTTCACGTTGCGCTCTTACTTTACGTTTGTCACGACGTTCTTTTGCTCCAAAGTTAGACTTATTGGTTTGTCCCTGAAGACGAGCCATTGTTGCCTTAATTTGGTCTTGAATCTGCTTTTCAGTAACTTCTCCTTTTTCGGCTGGTTTTGGAGCAGGAGCTGGTTTCTTGTAATTGCTATTACCGCCACCATTGTTGTTTCTGTTTCCACCGCCGTTATTATTGTTGTTACCTTGTCCCTGAACAGGTTTTTTGTTCGGATCAGCAGGTCTGTTAGCGTTGTTATTATTATTATTCGCTGTATTAGGAGTTCCGTCTTCTTTCTTCGGACGAGGAGCACCTTTTTCGTTACGGATTTCAGCTTCGCTTACTTTTTCAGCTGGCTTAATACGCTTACGCTTCTTCTTGTTGTTATTGTTATTATTGTTGTTGCCTTTGTTGCCACCTCTTTGTGGTTCAACAGGTAACGTAATTTTTCCAAGAACCGTTAATCCTTTCAAGGTTTCACCTTTTGCTTCAATTAACTCGATGTTATCCGTATTTTGCGGAACTTCATCAAAGCGTTTTTTCGGTTGAGGAGCTTGGTTGTTAGCATTAGCATTTTGCTGAACATTTCCTTGTCCACCTTGTCCCTGAGGTTTTGGCTGATTCGGATTGTTTTGGTTGCGTTGCTGCTGGTTTTGCTGTCCACCGTTTCCTTGTTGTCCTTGTGGGCGTTGACCTCCATGAGAGTTATTCCCTCTATGTTGGTTGTTATTCCCTTGGTGTTGGTTATTACCCTCTACTTTGGGTTTATTTTGCTGTTGCTCATTCGGTTTTTCACCTTGAGGCTTCGTATTGTCAACTTTTGAGGTCACTGGCTGTTGTGATACTGGTTGGTGTTGTTTATTCGCTTGGTCTTCTGCAACTACTGGTTTGGCTACTGGCTGTACAACAGGCTCAGTTTCCTTCTTTGTAGTATTTTCTACTACCTCTACCACCGTTGGTTTAGGTGCTTCAACCACCTTAATTGGCTCTGGTTTTGGCTCTTCAACTTTTGGTTGCTCTACAATTACGGGTTTCACTTCTTCTACCTTTTGTACAGGTGCTGGAGTTTCTACTACCTTTGGAGTAACGGGAGTTTCTACCACGGCAGGTTTTTCAACTTTTTCAGCAACTTCTACTTTGGGTTGCTCAACAACCGCTGGCTTTGGAGGAATTACATTTCCTTTTGCATCAAACTCTACCTTACCGAGTACTTTAAATGTCACTTCTGCCTTCGCTACTATTTTTTCTGGCTCCGGTGCTTTCTCAGGAGTAGGAGTAACTTCTACTTTAGGAGTTTCCTTAGCTGTCTCACGGAAATAGAGCGGTAAGCCATCATCTTTCTTACTAACAGGAATTGCCACTTCGTCAGCGGGCTTTTGAACAGGCGTGCTTGTTGGTGCGTTCGAATGTCCAGCATCACCACCCAAAAGAGCGTCTGCTTTATATTCTTTCGCCAGCATTTTCAACTGTTCAAAATTCAATTTGGTATTTGGGTTGTTCTCAACCTTATGACCTTTGGCAGAGAGATATTGAACAATGGTTGAGGTACCCACGTTAATCTGCTTTGCCACTAGGCTCAAACGCATCATTTTATCTTCTGCCATACTTTTACCTAAATCCTTTTCTATAATGTTCTGAATTAATTACTTGTGAATGAAATAACCTAAAAATGGACGAATGATAGAATAGTTTCGACTAAGAGTGAATGATAAAATGACGTATTTATATTAGTGCCGAAACACCGTTAATGATACGTAATTTGTTACTATTCTATCATTCTTCATTCACTCAACTAACTTATTCAAACTCGGAGCGTAGGACGGCTAGTACTTCATTGGCTGTTTCTTCTTCTAAGTCTGTACGGCGAACAAGTTCTTCACTATTTAGTTTCAATACTTGTTTAGCTGTATCTAACCCGATTCGGTGCAGCTCTTCTAATACCCATGCTTCGATTTCATCAGAGAATTCTGTTAAATCGACATCCTCATCATCCACTTCTTCTTGTTTGATGTCACGATAAACATCCAACTCAAAGCCTACCAACTTACCTGCTAATTTAATATTTTGTCCACCTTTACCAATTGCCAATGACACTTGGTCAGGTTGTAAATACACCGCAATACGTTTACGTTCTTTGTCAACTACCATTGAGCTTACTTTTGCTGGGCTTAATGCACGAGCTACTAATAATTCAAGGTTTTCTGTGTAATTGATTACGTCGATATTTTCGTTTTGTAATTCACGAACAATTCCATGAATACGAGAACCTTTCATACCAACACAAGCTCCTACTGGATCGATACGGTCATCATACGATTCTACCGCTACTTTTGCACGCTCACCTGGTTCACGAACTACACGACGAATCATGATTTGTCCGTCATAAATTTCAGGAATTTCTTGTTCGAATAAACGTTCTAAGAATACAGGGGATATACGAGATAGAACAATTTTTGGCGTACCGTTGTTCATTTCGATGCGGTGAATTACCGCTTTTACTGTATCGCCTTTCTTGAAACGATCTTTCGCAATCATTTCGCTTTTTGGTAATGTTAATTCATTACCTTCTGAATCAAGAATGATAAATTCTTTTCCAACGATTTGATATACATCGCCCGATACAAGTTCACCCGCTAAATCCTTATAACGTTCATAAAGTCCTTCTTTTTCAAGGTCTTTAATTTTCTGGATAAGTGTTTGACGAGCGGTTTGAACGATACGACGACCAAAGTCTTCAAGTTTTACCAATTCAGCAACCTCTTCACCGATTTCAAAATCTGGCTCGATCACTTTCGCCTCAGCTAATGGAATTTTATCATAATCCCAAATGTCTTCGGAGTTGTCATCAACGATTTCACGTGTACGCCACATTTCTAAGTCACCACTTTCAGGGTTGATGATTACATCGAAATTGGCATCAGTACCATATCTTTTACGAATCATCGTGCGGAATACTTCTTCCAACACTTTAATCATCGTGGGACGGTCAACGTTTTTTTCTTTTGCAAAATCTGCAAATGATGCAATTAACTCTGCACTGTTCATCTTTTCATAATTTTGAACAATCAAATGGATAATCTCATTCGATTATTATTTAAACGATATCTGGACTTTAGCTTTTTCAATGCTTTCAAATGGAATTACGACTACTGGATTTTCAGGCTCTTCCCCTTTTTTAGGTTTTTTCTTGATTTCCTTTGTAACCGTAATAGATTCGTCGTTAACTGCATCTAATATGCCAACGATTTCTTCTTTTGTGTTAAGAACCACTTTCAATTCTCTACCAATATTTTTATGGTATTGACGAATAAGTACAAGTGGTTGATCAATTCCTGGAGAAGAAACTTCCAAATTGTAGGCTTCCGCAACAAGTTCTTGCTTCTCTAATTCACTTGCTAATCTTCTACTGATTGAAGCACATTCTTCGATTTTGATTCCTTCGTCAGAATCCACAAGTATGATGATGTTCTTTCGTACTTTTGCATCTCCAACATGCACATCTACGATAAAAATTCTACCGTCTTCCAAATATGCTTGTAGTAATTCAATGATTTTGTCTTTCAACATAAAGCCTTTTTGTTAATTGATTCTTGGCGACGTTGGTGCTTTTGTACTCTGCCGAAGCCAACAACAATTGGCGGTTTTCGCCTCCATCGGAAATCTACTTTATAAAAAAAAGAGGGATTATCGCCCCTCTTTCCTTAACTGACTACAAAAGTAGTGCTTTTATCAACAAAAAGCAAATTATATACCTAAATGTACTGATTTTTAGTGGATTGACAAAAACTAAAAGCTAAAAACTTTAAATAAATGATAATCAGGAAGATAGTGGTT
>JARXAV010000061.1 GCA_029865665.1 Flectobacillus sp.
TAAATAATCTTCACGCATAGTTATTGCTTCTTTATCATATCTTCCGAAAAATCGGTTTTCAAAAATACATCTTTTATAGCTTGAATAAAAAAAAACGACTTAATCGTATGGATTAAGCCGTTTTTTATCTTTTGAAAGAACCCTGTATTAGCAAGGCTAAATTTTGAATGATGAATTTTGGATTTTATGTTGAATCGATTTGGGTTTGCAAAATGCCTGTTGCCCGTATAACAAAATTCTTTTACTTATCTTGGACGAATCTTTAAAATTCTAATCGTAGTTCTTCTATTGCGTTCATGTTCTCTTTCTGTACAAACAATTCCATCTCTACATTTATTCACAAGCATTGATTCCCCATATCCTTTAGGAATCATTCTAGAACGCTCTATGCCTTTACCGACCATATAATCAACGATACTGTTCGATCTCCGTTGGGTTAACTGGAGGTTGTCAGAAGCATCCCCCTTTGAATCAATATGTGACCCAACCTCAATCATCATGGCTGGATGGTGACGTAGCGTAGCAACCAATTTATTAAGTTCATTGGTAGCCTCCCCACTAATTTGGGTGCTAAGTTTATCGTTAAAAATTTTATTTATGGTAATAAAATCACCTACTTCAACCAAATCAATGTTCTTAGAAATGACCTTTGGTTTTCCTCTTTTTATTTTATTGACTTTAATCGTTGATACAGGTTTGTTCTCATCAGTATTTAAGGTATCCTCGATTTCGTCGGATGAAATAGGGTTTGTTAAGTCAATATAACCGTCTTTGAAAGCGTTTAATTCAAAATCACAGCCAGGAATTAATTCAAACGCATACTTTCCATCTGCCCCAGTCATATTGGTTTGTTCTGAACCATCACAAAGGTTTTTCATGGTTAATAATACCCCTTCAACAGGTACTTTATCGTCTCCGCCTTTGTTGATAAAACCTCTTAATACGGTTACTTTTGGTTTTGCGACTAATAACTCTTGCGGAATTGGAGCTTCTGGAAGTTTTTGAATAACAGTCCCTTCCGATTCGATAATGGTTATTCTTGTCAATGGAACTTCAATGATAGAGGGGGCATCGCCTGTTTCGCCCTTAGTTGAATAACCAACAATATTTGTGATGTAGCCATCTTTAGATACTCTGATTTGGTAATCAAGATTGGCTTCTGTACAAATTTTCAATAAACCACTAGTATTCGAATTTTGAGTCGTTTCCGCATTTCCTTTTTTTGTCAGTGATATTTGTGCATCTACTACAGGCTTTTTATGGTTATCGGGGTCAATAACACTAATAGTCAGTTCTTTACAATCGTACAGAGATGATTGTCTTTTGAAACGATAAATATCATCATCTACACCTTTTCTACGGTCTGAACTAAAGAAACCACTACTTCTTTCTCCATCGGTGATAATCCCAAAATCATCATTTACAGAATTAAATGGTTCGCCAATGTTAAAGGGTTTTCCTACGGGCATACCTTTTTTCATTTCTACGAAGAAAATATCCAAACCACCATCTCCTCCAAGTCCTTCGGTAGAATAGTAAAGGTTGCCATTTTCATCTACAAACGGAAAGGCATCCGTCGATTTTGTATTAATATCTTTCCCTAAATTTTTAGGTTCTGTCCATTTTCCATTTACGTTTTCTGCCATCCATAAATCCATACCGCCAAAACCATTGGGTCTGTCAGATGCGAAATAGAGGTAGCGTCCATCTTTAGACAAGGTAGGGTGAGCCGTCGAAAAGTCATCTCCATTGAAAGGTAGTTCCACAGGATTTGACCAAATTCCTTTGCTGTTATCAGCAGTATAAAGTTTTAATTTGGTTACGTTATCTTCACTACGACCTTGTTCGCCTTCGTTAAAGTTGTTACGAGTAAAAATGATTTTAGAGAAATCATTGCTAAACGTCGTTGGCCCTTCGTGTAGTTTGGTGTTAAGGGTTTTACTGAAAATATCAGACTCTGCAATTTGTCCTTGTTCAGTACTAATTACCGCTGATTTGTCTGCTCCTCCAAAAAAACTCAAGGTCTTAGAATCGTTTGCCGTAGGTTGAGAGTAATAGTCATTACCTAGTGAGGCAATCAGATTGCCATCTACTTTTTGTTTGGGTTGTGTGTTCTCCTCGTCTTCTACAATACCCTTAATCATTGACAAGTCGCTAAGATAATACAAGTCTAAAAAACCACCCTTTTTATTAGCAGACAACGTACCTTTTGATCTACCAGAGCAGAAAACGAGACCGCTTTTATAGTATATTGGGCTAAATTCAGGTTTGTCCGAATTGAAGGTTAGGTATTCAACGGTATATTTCCCTTTATCTGTTTTTAGGCGAGTAACGTCCTTGTTAAGTTTCTGATTGGTACTTAATTCTGCATTGGTTTTATTAATAGACGAGCCAAAGGCATTATACTTATCAAGATATACTTGCGATTCTTTAAATTTACCGTTGGCAGCTAAGCTTTGAGCGAAATACAGATAGGTTTTCAAGTCATCTCCTTCTAATTTAGGGCTTGTTTTTAGGGCTTCTCGATAGTATTTTTCAGCATTGGTATCGTTATTGACTTTTTTGTAACTGAATGCCAACTTCAAGAAGAGCGAAGTTTTGTCCGCTTCCGAAAGGCTTGATGCTTCTTCTTTTAGAATTTTCTCAAACTTTTGAATCGCAGTAGGATAGCTTAACAGTTCGAAGTGTCTAACCGCATCAGAAAACGATGAGTTCGGTGCTTGTTGAGCATTCACATTTACGAAAAATGTTGCCGCCAGCGTAAAAGTCAGTGCTATTTTTCTTAGATTAGGCATTGTGTATGTATCTTAAAATCAGTGTGAAATTCTAAATTAAAGAAAGGACGAAATCTTTCTAAAACAGCTATTAACTAATGTGTTGATGCTGTAAGGTAATTGGTTGGCTAGATATTAGCCAACTAACAGTCGAAAGTAAGCATAAATCATGCCAAGGGATGTTTGTAAGTGGGATGTTTCTATTCATAAAATAGCCCTAACTTTACATAAAATTACGACCTTTTACGATATGCTTAAAAGTTTTTATAATGAATCCCTGATTGAGGCTGGTCTCGATGAAGCAGGACGAGGCTGTTTGGCGGGGCCTGTAGTGGCAGCAGCGGTGATTTTACCCAAGGATTATACGCATGAATTACTGAATGATTCCAAACAATTAACTAAAAAACAGCGAGATATTATTCGTTTAGATATTCAACGAGATGCCATCGCTTGGACGATTGCCGAGGTATCTAATCAGGATATTGATCAAATAAATATCCTGAAAGCCAGCATGAAAGCCATGCACCTTTGTGTTGACCAACTAAATATTCGCCCCGAACATCTCTTAATTGACGGAAATCGTTTTCCCAATTACCCACTCATTCCGCATACCTGTATTGTTAAAGGAGATGCCAAATTTATGAGTATCGCAGCAGCGTCTATTTTAGCGAAAACCTATCGAGATGAATTGATGGAAAACCTTGCCTTAACCTATCCACATTATGGTTGGGAACATAATGCAGGTTACCCAACGCCCAAACATAAAGCCGCCATTCGGGAGCATGGCGTTACGCCTTTTCACCGTATGACGTTTAGAATGTAGCTTTATTTTTTAACTTTGGAAAAGATTAATAACCAAAATCATTATGGGATTTCGTTCACTATTGGCAAAACCTTTTGCCGCTTACGTTATAAATGCCCGTCGCAAATGGGAAAAAAATGCTGTCGAAACACAACTTTCATTAATGAAATCTTTAGTGTCAGAAGCAGCACATACGCTTTTTGGAAAAGATCACCATTTTGATGAAATAGCTGACTATCAAACTTTTAAGAATAATGTTCCCGTTAAAGACTATGAGTCGTTAAGACCTTATATCGAAATGGTAGTAGCTGGACAGGAGGATATTTTGTGGAAAGGAAAACCGCTCTATTTTGCTAAAACTTCGGGTACAACTTCAGGTGTAAAATACATCCCTATTTCTAAAGAGTCGATAGGCTTTCATATCAATGGAGCAAGGGATGCTTTATTAAGTTATGTACACGAAACAGGTAATTCGCAATTTCTTGACAAAAAATTAATATTCCTTTCTGGTTCGCCTGAAATGGAAAAAAAGAATGGTATTTTCACAGGACGTTTATCGGGTATTGTGAACCACCATGTGCCAGGTTATTTGCGTTCTAATCAGATGCCAAGTTATGAAACCAATTGCATGGAAGATTGGGAAAGTAAACTGGATAAAATTATTGATGAAACCATCAACGAAGATATGTCGTTGATTTCGGGAATTCCGCCGTGGGTACAAATGTACTTCGACCGTATTCAAAATCGTACTGATAAGAAAATTAAGGATGTGTTTAAAAACTTCTCCTTGTTTGTGTATGGCGGGGTGAATTTTTCGCCTTATCGTGCCAAATTGATAGAATCTATCGGTAAGCAAATCGACTCGATTGAAACCTATCCTGCTTCAGAAGGTTTCATTGCGTATCAAGATACTCAAACGGAAGAAGGAATGTTGATGCTTTTAAACTCAGGTGTATTTTACGAATTTATTCCTGCGGATGAATATTTCTCAGAAAACCCTCGTCGTTTGCACATAGGAGAGGTAGAATTGGGTGTAAACTACGCTGTCATTATGAATACCAATGCGGGGTTGTGGGGCTATTCCTTGGGTGATACTGTGAAGTTTGTTTCGTTAAGTCCATATCGGATTATCGTTTCGGGCAGAATCAAGCACTTTATCTCTGCCTTCGGAGAACACGTCATTGGGGAGGAAGTAGAAAAAGCCATGCAATATGCTACTAAACTTCATCCAGAAGCAGAAGTCGTTGAGTTTACCGTTGCTCCACAAGTAACGCCAGAAAATGATGAATTACCTTATCATGAATGGTTGATTGAATTTTCACAGCAACCCACTGATTTAGTGAGTTTTGCCCACGACTTAAATACGAAACTCGCTGAACTGAATGTTTATTACGACGATTTGATGACGGGAAATATTCTTCAACCGTTAAAAATTAATAGCTTGAAAAAGAACGCATTTATTGACTATATGAAGTCGCAAGGTAAATTGGGAGGACAAAATAAAGTACCTCGTTTATCTAATGATAGAGCGATTGCGGATAAGTTGTAGTTTTCGTTACCAATTTGGTAACTTTTTGCTATCTTTGTTATTAATTTTTTGTCAATGAGGATATTTTCAAAGAGTACGTTAAAGAAATTTTGGGAACAACATGCTGATTCGGAACAAGCCTTAAAAACATGGTATGAAGAGGCAGATGAAGCTGTTTGGAAAACACCACTCGACATAAAGAAGGTTTATCCTAAAGCAAGCATCGTAGCTGATAACAGAGTTGTTTTTAATATTTGTGGAAATAAATACCGATTAGTCGTAAAGTTTAATTATGAGAAAGAATGGGCATTTGTTCGTTTTATTGGAAAGCATTCTGACTATGACGAAATAGATGTTACATTGATTTAAACACAAGACTGTATGAATTATAAAATCATAAAAACAGAAGAGGAATATCATAAAAACTTAGCCCGATTTGAAGAAGTTTTTGATGCTCCCGAAGGTACTCCAGAAAGTGATGAAGCAGATCTTTTAGCTTTATTAATTGAAAAATATGAGGCAGTGGCATATCCTATTGAGTCACCAGATCCGATTGAAGCGGTTAAGTTCAGAATGGAGCAATTAGATATGAAAGCAAAAGATTTAGCGGAAATACTTGACTATAAAAGTAGAGTAAGTGAGATTTTGAGTAAAAAGCGGAAGCTAACGTTGAAGATGATTAGAAGTTTGCATGTACATCTTCATATTCCGTTTAGAGTATTGATGCAAGAATATTAACCAAAAACGTCCTCGAAAATAATCTTCGAGGACGTTTTTGTTATACGATAATAAGGTACTTCAATGCTTAAATTGCACTGTTTCCTTCTTTCAATCTCTCCGCATTTTCAGCGATACGTAATTGTTCGATGAAATCACCAATTTCGCCATCCATTACCACAGGAAGGTTATAAACAGTATAACCAATACGGTGATCGGTTACACGACCTTGTGGATAATTGTAGGTTCTGATTTTATCCGAACGGTCACCCGAACCAATCATTGATTTACGATCACCCGCAATAGAAGCTTGTTGTTTCGCATATTCAATTTCATAAATTCTTGAACGTAAAACGGTCATGGCTTTGTCAAAGTTCTTGATTTGCGAACGCTCATCCTGACATTGAACTACCAAGCCCGTAGGAAGGTGTGTTACCCTTACGGCAGAGTACGTCGTGTTTACCGACTGTCCACCCGCTCCAGACGAACAGAACGTATCCTTACGAATATCGTTCATATTGATTTGAACATCCACTTCGTCCACCTCTGGTAAAACGGCAACCGTTGCCGCAGAAGTATGAATACGACCCTGAGATTCCGTTGCTGGCACACGCTGAACACGGTGAACACCCGATTCAAACTTCATTTTGCCATAAACATCTTCTCCTTGAATGTTCATGATAATCTCTTTATATCCACCAGAAGATGCTTCGGTATAGTCAATGATTTGAGCTTGCCAGCCTTGTTGAGTAGCTACAAAACGTTGATACATACGGAATAAATCACCCGCAAAAATACCCGCTTCATCGCCACCCGTACCTGCACGGATTTCAAGAATGATATTCTTAGAATCATTCGGATCTTTCGGAATCAACATCTCTTTCAAAATGTCTTCCATTTCCGTTTTCTTAGGCAGTAATTCGTCTAATTCACCTTTGGCTAATTCACGAAAATCTTCGTCTTTTTCCGTAGCAATTACTTCTTTAGCCCCGTCAATATTCGATAATACATTTTGGTATTCTTTATATTTATTGACGATTTTTTCAAGGTCTTTATATTCTTTACTAATAACCTTGTACTTTTTCATATCCGAAACGATTTCGGGTTGCGTAATTTGCTGTGCAACTTCGTTGAATCGTTCGCTGATGGCTTCTAATTGTTCTAACATGGTTGTATTGTTTGGCTAAAACCCCTTCGGAAACAAAAGAATGCCTCTGAAAAAGCACTCATTTATCAATCCTCGGCTTTGAGGGTGCAAAGATACAAAAAAATGATGTATTTATAGGGGACTTCTCCTAGCTTATTGTCATAGAGTCAGTTGAACAATTTTAGAAGGCGTTTAAACGTTTTCTTTTCAAGAAAGTCTAAGGAAAAACAAATAGCTATTGCAATGAACTCGAAAAATATGTTAATCGTACTAATGCTTTTTATAAGCGTTGTCCTTTTCGCAACTTCATGCGTATCACCTTACCATAATGGCTACGCATCTAATGGATATTACGGTCGTCCTGCTCGTTATTATGCACCACAGCGTACCGTGGTGATAGTACAACCACCTCGTTATAATAATTACCCAAGACATCATCATGGACGTGGAAGAAGATGGTAACATCAATTTCAAAAACTTATAGCATCAAAACGAAAGTCGTGGCATGGTCACGACTTTTTGTTTTGTATCTTTGTCCACACATTTTGTCACTTTCTTAACACGATTTTTATGACTCGCTATACATTCTTCCAAAAACTTAAAACAGGAGCTACTTTCTTATTTTTAACAGGAACATCTCTTTTACAAAGCTGTGATTTTAGTCACCGAATAGACACCACCGCTGCTGTAAAAGAAATGAACGAACGTCAAGTAAAACGAATTTTACCGTCACAACTTACAGGAGAAGTCGATGAATGGGGAAAAGCAATTGCACAAGAGTTGAATAAAGATTTGGTAAAAAGCTTGTCCGATAAAGCGTTGATTGATACCCTTGCAAAACGCTACCGAGTGGAAATTACGGCAGGCACACCGCTGAAATTGCAGTCGCCGAGTTTGGATAAAAAGGTGAATGAAATTTTGGATGCCTATCAGTATAATGCAGAAGCGAAGAATCCGCAAATAGATAACGTTCAAAAGACAGACGATGGCTCGTTCTTCTATTTCACCTCTCCGATTTTGGTTGATAAAAAATTAGCTAACTTATCGAAAAAGGTTCAGACAGAAATTGCGACAAAAACTAACCTAGATAGTTTAAACGTTAGAAAACAAGGCGATTTTGTAGGCTTATGGATGATTAAATTCTCTAAAAAAGAAGTCATTCGCCTAACCGATGTGAAGAAATTAAAATCTACGAAGATTACGGGGAAGTAGAAGTTTTTTGAGCTTTATGGAATTGGTGAATTTCATAAAGCTCAAAAACTAAGTTGTAATTAGTATTATGGAAGAAATTTATCAAATTCCTTCATAAGATAAGGGTTGTCTTTAATTACCCAAATTTTAAAGGCTGTAAAGGGTGATTTTACACTAAGCATTCGTCTGATTTTATTGAGATAAAAAGATTTTTCTTCTTCTAAAATCGTTGGCTCACTGTATTCCATCAGTAACTTGCTAAACTCCAAAATTTCCTTTATTAAACGTTCTCGGATATTGGCTGCTTCCCCCATTTTAAGTTCTGTGTTTTCGCTGTTGTAGGCAATAGTTAAAAGCTCTACTGTATTTAAGACCAGCGGATTTTCTAAAAGAGGTGTAATTTTTACTTTTTCTTTAGGAAATGCTTTTATCTCAAATTTTATCCATTCTAATATGGGATGTTCTACATTGGTGCAATCAAGAATATGATCGAACTTAGCTGATTTTTGATTGTTACAATGTCCGCAAGCTAAAAACAAGTTTTCCCACGCAAACATCAACTCTCTATCTCCTTTATGGGGCTTAAAATGTTCAACATTTAGCGTTGAAGGGCCATAATCTTCGCAGATATAGCATTTATTATGAAAATCTATCTTTAATTGAGGTAGAACTCCTTCACAACGGTAATTTTCACTGGAAGGCTTCGCTTTTTCAATGGAAAGCGAAGGTGGAATTTTATCAGATTTGACAATATTTATCACTTTACAGAAAGATTGGCGAGTTGTAACTGGTTAATTTTAAGAGCAAGTTCGGGAGAGAACATTTTAGGTAAATCTTTAAAGTAGCGTTTTAAATCAAAGAGTGCTTCCTTTTCGTCTTCTGATAATTGTTCTTTCGTTAATAAGCGTTCGTATGCGATTACTTTTTCCTTTACAATCTCCGAATAATCATCTGAATCAAAATAACTCTCAATGATTGCATTAACCGAATAGCCAGACAGGTCTTCTACAAGTAGCTTTTTCTCTAAATCATAAATTACCGCATTGTCCACCGAATTCAGCACAAAAGGGGAGTGGGTTGTAACAATAAACTGGATTTTAGGGAAAAAACTCGTCAAAAATGGCAATATTTTTTTCTGTAAATCAATATGTAAATGTGTTTCAATTTCGTCAATCAGAACAATGCCTTGAATATCGTAGCTTTTAGAAGCGTTATTTTCCATACGCATAATTAACTCTGAAATAATATTCAAAATGGTAGAATAACCATCTGATAAGGTAGTGAAATCAGAAGCCTCTCCATCCTTATTTATCAAGGTGAAATTATAGTTCTTTCTGTCAAATTCTAATCGTAATTGCTCGTCTCCGAAGATGTTTCTTAAACTGCTTTCAAAGTTGTGAAACCAGTCATCAATTTGCTTTATCGAAACATCGTCGTTATCATCACGGGCAAAAGAACGGTCTGCCTTGAGGTTTACAATGTATTGAACAAAATTTGCCCCCGCATTATCCTCAACGCCATACTTATTTTGTAATGCAACTTTATTGATTCCTTTGGGTACGTTGATTTGTAGTAAATTTCTCCTTGCTCCGAAATGAGCAAGGATGAAGTTGCCATCATTATAGAATGGAAATATATCAGCGTTCGAAAAATCTATCGTGATTGCATTAAATGGAAATAATTTTATTTGATTTTGATGACTCGTTATAGTATTTTCAAAGCTTATAATTTGTTGCTTTGCTTCAAGATTATTTGGATTTATTTCCAACTGGGCTTTCAAATCAATAATTCCGTCACTAAGAAGAGAGATTAATGCTTTTAAAGCTTGATCTTCCGAAAGCCCTCCATTAGCAACCCCATTAAGCCATTGCTTAATTTCTAGCAAAACACTCGTTTTTCCACTTCCATTTTTTCCCGTAAGAATTAAGTGTTTTCGTTCGGTTTCGGAGATAGGAATATGAATATTTTTAAGGTGACGAACCTTGTTGATATGAATGTCTTTGATGAATATTTCTTCCATTTGCCTTGCTTAGTTTTGACAAAAATAAACAAAATTATAGGAACAAGTTTCCCTGTTAGGTGAAATTTACGATTCTCGCTTCGATTGCTACCTTATACCCCACAAACCCTCTCAAATCCTCCAAATTAGGATTTATCCGTCTTTTAGCCTTATTTTTAATGTGAAATAGCTCTATTGGTGATAGAGCTGGCTTCCCGTCTTTCTAATCCAGCGGGTCATAGGAATAATTTTACCAATCAAATGATGAAAAACAGAACTACTTTGTTGCTGATGTTGTGCTTACTGGTGGCAAATTTTAGCTTAAAAGCACAGCAAAATTTATTCCCGAATGCCAACATGCGTTGGGTTGATTCGGTATTTAATACTCTTTCGGTAGAGGATAAAATTGGTCAGTTGATGATGCCTAGGGCTAATTTCAATGCTACTTACGATGAAAATAGAGTGATTCAAATCGTAAAGGATTATCACGTAGGGGGCTTTGTCTTTTTTGCAGGACAACCAACTAAGCAAGCGATTTTAGTCAATAAATTACAGGCATTGTCTAAAGTGCCCATGTTGATTGGAATGGATTTGGAATGGGGACTTGCTATGCGTCTCGACAGTACGGTTCGTTTTCCGTATCAGATGAGTTTGGGAGCAATGAATGGCAAAACAGAACTCATCGAAGAAATGGGCTATGAAATTGCCCAACAATGCAAGCGAATGGGTGTGCAAGTGAGTTACGCTCCTGTAGTAGATATTAATAACAACCCGAATAACCCTGTAATTAATTTTCGTTCTTTTGGTGAAAACCGTGAGAAGGTAACCGAAAAAGCCTTGGCATATATGAAGGGTTTGCAACGAGGAGGGATAATCACATCGGCAAAGCACTTCCCTGGACATGGCGATACAGGAGCGGATTCGCACTACGATTTACCACTGATTGCCCACGACCGTCAACGCCTAGATAGCCTAGAGTTATACCCTTATCGGGAATTAATTAAAAACGGTTTACAAGGGGTAATGGTGGCTCACCTTAGTGTACCGTCGTTAGATTCTACTAAAAATTTAGCTTCTACCTTATCCAAAAATATTGTTACCGATTTGCTGAGAAAAGAATTGGGCTTTAAAGGCTTAATCTTTACCGATGCGATGGATATGCAAGGAGCAGTAAAGTTTTTCCCAGAAGGAACGGCCAATGTAAAGGCGATTTTGGCAGGGAATGATATTTTAGAAACTTTTTTAGATGTGCCAGCCGCTTTTAAGGCAATCAAGAAAGCCTTGGAAACTGGCGAGCTAAAGCAAAGTGATATAGACGAGCGTGTAAAACGTATTTTGACGGCAAAAGCTTGGGCTGGTTTGGATGTCTATAAACCGATTGAGTTGAAAAACTTAATTCAAGAATTGAACCCTAAAAGTTCAGAAGTCTTAAACCGCAAGTTGGCGGAGGAGAGTCTTGCCCTTTTGAGTAACTCGGATAATATCCTTCCTTTACAGCGTTTGGATACCTTAAAAATTGCTACCTTGGTTATTGGAACACCTGCGTTTGGTTCTAAAAAACCAACCGATTTCCAAAAGATGGTGGCTAACTATACTTCAGTTGACCATTTCAATTTAGATGAAAACTCGACCGATTCAACTGTACAGGCTGTAAGTGATGCGTTGAAAAAATACAACTTGGTCTTGATGGCTGTCAACGGACAAAATATTCGTCCTGCTAAAAATTACAATATTCTACCACGTATTCAAGAACTGGTAAAACGTTTTGCCAACTCGCCCAAAACCATTGTGAGTTTGTTCTCGAATCCTTATACGCTTAGTAAGTTTCAGAACTTAGACATGGCAAAGGCATTGATTCAGGCTTTCCAAGAAACGCCATATTCGCAAGAAGCGGCTGCACAAGCTATTTT
>JARXAV010000223.1 GCA_029865665.1 Flectobacillus sp.
ATGTTTGGAATGACATTGCTAGGAGAGAAGCTGATTTGACGAGCCATGTCATGTATTACATTCCTAAAAATAAGATTCGCTCCATAGAAAATAACCTCAAAAATGGGGATATTGTGGCACTTACCACGAATATTGATGGGCTAGATGTAACACACGAGGGCTTTGCAATTCGCTTGCAAGACGGCAGAGTATATCTACTTCATGCCTCTTCTGACTTTGGTAGAGTGATGGTAACCGACCGTCCGTTGGCTGAATATATGGCTACCAAGAAAAATCAGACAGGAATTATGGTCGCACGCTTCAAATAATTACTTTTATTTGAACAAGCTATTTCTTTTTTTTGTACTTTTGCAGACTATTTTACAATTTTAGTACTTTTAACAATTAAACGTTTAACAACAATGCCAAAAATTAAAACCAAGTCAGGAGCGAAAAAACGTTTCAAAGTGACAGGATCAGGCAAAATTAAGCGTAAGCACGCTTTCCATAGCCACATTTTAACAAAAAAATCTACTAAACGTAAACGTAACTTAGTTCATGATGGCTTAGTAAGTCCATCAGATATGAACAGAGTAACTGCCATGTTAGTAATGTAATTTTTTAGAGTTATTCGATTTGTAAAAGTTTTACCAATTTGAAATAACTCAATTAGTTATTGTTCAACCAGAAATAGGCTTTTTAAGCTTCCGAGTAAGGAACGCCAAATTTCAAAAAACAAACAAAATTATGCCACGTAGCGTCAACCACGTAGCGTCCCGAGCAAGACGTAAAAAAGTGCTTAAATTAGCTAGAGGTTTTTATGGTAGAGGTAAAAACGTTTGGACGGTAGCGAAAAACAAGATCGAAAAAGGTCTTCAGTATGCTTACCGTGACCGTAAGGTTAAGAAAAGAGATTTCCGTGCATTGTGGATCCAACGTATCAACGCAGCAGCACGTCTAGAAGGTTTATCTTACTCAGCATTCATGGGTAAATTAAACAAATCTGGTATCGAGTTAAACAGAAAAGTATTAGCTGACTTAGCAATGAACCACCCAGAGGCGTTCAAAGCAGTAGTAAGCAAAGTAAAATAGGACAAAAAGAAAAAGCGGATCAATTTGATTCGCTTTTCTTTTTTATAATTAAGATGTTTCAAGTAACTATTCTCTACGTTTCAATCACCTTCGTCGTAATTCCTTCCCAGTGATGCTCTTCACTCTTGCCGAAAAGGTAAATACTGATTTCTATCGTTCCAATTTTGAATAATTGGATACCTGTCAATTTTTCTAAAAGCAAATTTTTAAGTGATAAAGCATCTGCCGCCCACTTTTTTTCATCTTCGCCAAACCAATCTTGTACTTCAATTAAAGGCTTAAAAAAGTCTTCAAAGGTGATTTCAGTCGATGCAATTTCAGGAGGAATACCATTGAACATTTTGAAATTAGCAATCCCGATAGGCTCTTGCGTACTCAACTCCATTTCAAAATACGTAATTGGCTCATCCGACTCGCTAGGGTAGAGTAAATCCTTCGTTAAAGCAGTTATTTGCTCTTTCAGAGAAATACTTTCTTTTTCTAGTGACTCAGTAGGGGTGTTTGTAGTCATAAGTTTGTTTTCGAGTAATAAAAGGTGAATTTTTCTTGAAATTAGAAAAACTTTACATATTATTGTGTCATTTCTATCGAAAATTAGAATTTAATACAGAACTTAATCATTTAAACGAATAAAAAAATGTTAGAACAATTGATGGGTCTAATCAAAGACCATTCTCAAGATGCAATCGTAAATAACCCTGCAATTCCAAACGAGCATAACAACGATGCAATGCAGACGATCTTAGGTGCTATCACAGGTGGTATGCAACAACAAGCTCAAGGTGGTGGATTAGCTGGTTTAGCAGGCCTATTAGGCGGTCAGGCTGGAACAAATGGTTCTGGTTTAATGTCTAACCCAATCGTTGCAGGAATCGCTCAACAAGCTGTATCTGGATTGATGGCTAAATTTGGTTTACAAAACAGTGCTGCTGCTGGTATCGTTAATCAAATTCTACCAAGTGTTATGGGTTCAATGATTAGTCAAACAAATGACCCTAATAACTCTGCTTTCAATATGTCTGACATCATGGGTGTTATGGCTGACGGAAAAGTAGATATGAACGACGTGATGAATATCGCAGGTAAATTCATGGGTGGCGGAAATGCTGCTGGTGGTTTAGGTGGTATGTTAGGCGGACTTTTCGGAGGAAAATAAGTATTAACAATCCATGTTATATAAAAAAAGGAGATGTCTTTCGGCATCTCCTTTTTCATGTTAAGCACTCGTTGATAAATAGTTTATGATATTAATTGTCTCAAGATATGGCATAAGCTATTAGATAATAGTGGTTTGTCGAAATCTTTGAACATTAAACTTTAAACTGACGACTACTTATTTACTTTCTTTTCCGATAAGATCAATGTCAGCCATTGTGCTATCTTTCAAGTTTAAGCTTCCACGTTCTTTACGAACAATTCTTGAGTATAAACCTACTTCTTGACTGAACAAGAACGTAAAGAATAATTTCGTGAACGAGGTATGATATTTTAAATGATCATAAAACTCTGGAGCAGCAGCCTTCAATTTTGGTAAGTTATTCCAAGGCACAGAAGGCATATCGTGGTGTTCGTTATGGAAACCAACATTCATATTGATTCCGTTCAAGCTACCATAGTACGAAAACGTTTCTTGATCTTTATCTAAAACTAAATAGTGTTCTTGAATCCATCTTGCTCCAAGTGGGTGTAAACCTACCGAGAACATAAAGCTTGCTCCTAAATAACCCAAAGCAGCCCATCCCATTGTGTAAACGATTAAGGCATCAAATCCAATTTGGAATATAATGTTTGCCATTACATAGCGGTCAATTACGGCTAATTCGATACAACGAAGCGTTCTGACTGCTTGGAAGAAAGGAAATAGCAATAACCAAATCGCTTTCCCGATGAAATAGTTATTAATTAATTTCGCTTCCCAGAAATCAGGTAAGTCGGCATCTAATTCGTGAACTCCCTGATAAGCGTGGTGCTTTAAGTGATAGTTTTTAAATGAGATAGCTGTTGGTGCTAATGACGGAAAGTTGGCAATAATTCCTGCCAATACGTTCATCGAAGGTTTTTTGAATACAAGATTATGAGCTGTTTCGTGAATACACACAAATAGGGTATGTGTAGGGAATGCTCCAATACACCAAGCCGCAGCTAAAATAACCCACCATGCTTGATCTTTCACTAAATACGCCATACCAATCTGCAAAGATACGCAAGCCAAAATCCAAACGAATGTCATCGGATTTTTGGTAATCAATTTCTTTACTTCTGGATGGGCTTTTAAAATTTCACGAGTACGAGTACGGTGTGGTTCTGTTCCTGTTACGTAGGTAAAATCCTGTTGATACGCCATTGGTTCTATAATTATGTTGTTTATGGTAAAAAACGTTGATGTATAACGCAAGTACTTTTCTGTAGCTGTTTCGATTAGGGTCTAACGCTTGTCTTAGAAAAATCCTTCAAATATACAGCTAACTATGGGTTTAATCAATTTGTTTGCGAATTAATACAATTTTGGGCGGTAAGGCAATGATAGATGTCATGCCGAACTATCATCTTTATTGTTTTTGTTTGTAATCGTAACACGCCTTCTCTAAGTAAAAAGCCCTCTTTCGGTAGAAAGGGGGCTTTTACAATAACGTTGTCAGACGCTTAGTGATGTTAATGTCGCTAATAAGGGATTTAGCGTAACATTAAGGGAATTTCGGGAATTTACTAAAGTCTGGTTTTCTCTTTTCTAAGAACGCATTTTTACCTTCTTTCGCTTCGTCAGATAGATAATACAAAAGGGTCGCATTTCCAGCTAATTCTTGAATACCTGCTTGACCGTCTAATTCAGCATTGAAAGCTGATTTCAACATACGTAATGCCAAAGGACTTTTTTCTAACATTCTGAAACACCAATCTAGGGTTGTTTCTTCTAATTTCTCTAATGGAACAACTTTGTTAACCAATCCCATGTCAAGAGCATCCTGAGCGTTATATTGGTCACACAAGAACCAAATCTCACGAGCCTTTTTCTGGCCTACTACTCTAGCAAGGTAAGATGCACCAAAACCACCATCAAACGAACCCACATTTGGTCCAGTTTGTCCAAAACGAGCATTCTCAGCAGCGATTGTTAAATCACATACTACGTGCAATACGTGTCCTCCACCAATTGCCCAACCCGCAACCATTGCCACAACAGGCTTAGGAATTGAACGAATTTGTTTTTGTAAGTCAAGTACGTTTAAGCGAGGAACTGCATCCGAACCAATGTACCCACCATGTCCACGAACAGACTGGTCTCCACCACTACAGAATGCTTTGCCACCTTCGCCAGTAAGGATAATTACACCGATTTTTTCATCATCACGACAAATATTCATCGCATCAATCATTTCTGTCACTGTAAGGGGAGTGAAAGCATTATGTTTGTGCGGGCGGTTGATTGAGATTTTAGCAATACCTGCTTCATGAAAAGTAAAGAGAATCTCTTGATATTCTTTAATGGTTTCCCAAGTCATAAAATTTGATTTTGTATTAGTTTATTCTTCATTGTATGTAACATCCCACGTGTGGTCAGCAAGAAGAAGGCAACTAGCCAAGAATCGGCTATATTTAAATGCTCTTCCCCACTCATGCGGAGCAACTAAGGAAAGTAGGTCTGTTCCATTTTCTTTTTCGTACAAATAATAGGTTTGATTGATGATAGGTTCAAACCCCATTGATGCTTCATATATTCGTTCTGAAATCTCTTTCCGTTGAGCAATGGCTGTCGCTTGTCGTGCCAACACTTCCATTTGTTCGTAAAGCTGATTCATTTGTCGATCGGTCTGTTGACGCATCGCAACAATTGAACGACCTTTAACCTTACCCATATCCTCAGGTTTTATTACTGCACCACCTGCCGTGTGTGCGTAAGGTAATAAACCTGGGTTTTCCGCAACTTTGTCTTTGTTGATTGGATTTACGAATGATTCGTTTGACATA
>JARXAV010000252.1 GCA_029865665.1 Flectobacillus sp.
GAACCGTCTGCACCTGTAATTGTACCTTTGGTTGTACCTTTAATTTTAACCGTTACACCAGGAAGCGTTTCTCCATCACTACCAGTAACCTTACCTGATACGGGTAAAGCAACAGTACCTTTGAACATTTTGACAGAAGCTATACCTCCGCCTACTCTCGTAAGTACCACATGTTCTCTACCCTGAACGTGAGTATAACCACCTGCAAGGGCGATCAGCATACTCACACTTAGTAATTTTTTAAGCATCGAGATTGGTTTTTTTAATTTAACATTTGAGTTTAAAAAAGAAAGATTATATAATTATAGTTATATAATATTGTCTTTTTCTACAAAAATATTGTCATATATTACCGCAACCGTCATGTACTGTCCTGCAAGCCTGTACTGATTAAAATAAAAACCAGGATATAATTAAGTATAAAATCAATCATAGAAAATATAACTATTCCCTGTTATTTTATCAAACATCTTAATCATCGTATTGAGACAATACTTGATATTTTAACACAAAAGGCCTATTATATCTAAATGCAATCGTTCCCGACAACGTTATCAAATTATCATTTATTTAATAAATGATAATTTGTCAGACAAATAGTAATTCTACTCCTTTCTGAAAGCCTATTTACTAAATAGCATATTTACAATAAAGGTATTTCTTTAAATGTGCCGATAAAAGATGCTTTTTAACCTACAAAAAAGGATAAAAAAAAGACAAAAAAAGAAACATTTTATTTAAAAATATCTAAATGAATACTTTTTCACTCCATTTTCCCACTTACAACAGCCTATAAAAAAAGAGCCTGTTATTGCTAACAAGCTCTTTCTTTTATCAAACGTATGAAACAATGAAATCAATTCTATTAATAGCCAGCGTTCTGAGGGAACTTTGCAGAACCTCCATCGGTACGGTCAATTTGTGACTGTGGAATCGGGCGAAGGTTGTGCATGTCTTTGATATTGCCTGCCGCTTGTGGATTATATAATTTTACACGTTCCACCAATTTACCCCAACGTTTTAAATCCATCCAACGAATTTGCTCGCCACATAATTCACGACCACGCTCGTCCATGATAAAATCTAAATTTAATTGGCTTGATTTAATTTCCATAGCAGCCGCTTTACCAGCCCATGCAGCACGACGACGAACAACATTCACCGCTTCCGTTGCTTCGGTTAATTTTCCTTGGAAAAATAACGCTTCTGCCAACATCAAATAGGTATCTGCCAAACGGAACGCTAAGAAATCACGACTACCTGGCGCATACGTTCTATCCTGACGAAGTGGATCCATAAACTTAATCAAGGTTGGGAACAAGGCTTCTGTGTAGGCACTTGGAACCAATACTTGATACGGTTTCTTAGCACGATCTGCCAAGGACATTTCAACACCTGGCATATAAATAGCCGTATCACCTGCTTTGAAAGTCACTTTTGCTTTTGATAAATCAAAGGCCGTATTGAACGTTCCAGGGTTATTAGCCAACCAAGTATCTCTAAAACTTTTCTTGTAGCGAGAGTCATTCACACGATCTGCTTGAGCGAACACATTTTCGATACAAAATTTGGTTGGGCGTAACCGTTTGAAAGGTCTTCCATAATTTACATCACGCACCATACCTGCTTGAACATCGTACTGCATTCCAAAGAACAAGTGTAAATTATTACCAAAAGTATTACCGTTACCTGTGTTATCTAATGGAGTTGGAGCTGTATTTGTCAAGGGGTCTGAGGTATATTGCACCGCAAAGATTACCTCGTCATTAATTTCACCAGCTCCTTGTGTAAACACACTTGCAAAATCTGGCAATAATTTGAAGCCGTAGTTATTGACCACATTCTGAGCATACGTTCCTGCTTTTACGTAATCGTCAGTAGCTTTTGCAGAAGAAGTTGCTTTTGCTAAATACACACGAGCCAACAAATGTTCAGCAGCAGCTTTTGTTGCACGACCGTAATCCGTAGATTTGGCTTTATTTTCCAAATCAGGAAGTGATGCTTCTAAATCTCCAATAATGGTTTTATACATATCAGCCTCCGAAGCTCTCGACGTTGTTTTTGTTGGAGCAATCGTTTCGGTTAAGCGTAAATCTACTCCACCCCACTGTTGCAATAGTAAGAAATAATAATGAGCTCTTAAAAACTTCATTTCAGCAATACGCTGTTTTCTCACTACATCCGTAATACCCGTTGTTGATGGAGCTCTTTCGATTACTGCATTACAGGTATTAATTCCTCTATACAATTCATCCCAAATGTCTTTTAACCAATCTACTTGGGAGTTCAATTGAGCGTCATAAAAGTGAAAACCTTTGTAACTCCCATCCGCTCCAGTAGCGTATAAATCCGTACCATATTCGGTTACGGTTAAACCCATTTGCGTACCATAAAAACCTCTTAATGACGAATAGGCAGCGTTGACTGTCGCATTGAAACCAGCAGGGGTAGCAATGTAGTCATTACTGATTCCTGAGATAACCGTTTCTTTGAGCGTATCTTCACAAGACTGCCCGAACAACATAGCAGTAAGCAGACCAGCAAGTTTTAATGATTTACTATATGTTTTTTTCATTTTTGTCTTTTTTATGTTTTAACTAAATCTAAAGGGCTGTAATTAATGCTAAGGCTAATCACAGCTAAAGTCTAATTAAAATTTAACGTTCAAACCAAAAGTAGTTACAGAGGTTGCAGGAGTCACATTACGTTCTACCGTATTTGTTTGTGTTTCTGGATCTGCTCCGTTGTATTTAGAACGATACGTTGACCAAATGAATGGTTGCTGAATACTAGCAAATAAACGTAGCGACTCTAAGCCCATTTTTTGAACAATTTTGGCAGGGAAGGTATAACCAAAGTTAATGTTACGAACTTTCACGAACGAGCCGTCAAAATTTATCAAAGCACCATTATTCACTGGTGACTCTTGATTTGATTTAGGCTGAGGGAACTCATTTGTTGGATTGTTTGGAGTCCAGTAATCAACCTTCATTTGTTCGTAACGACCAGCTAATTGGTTTAAGTCACGGTGAAAACCACTCACAATCATTTGACCTTGACGAGTAACAATAAAGAAGTTCAAATCAAATCCTTTGTAAGAGAAACGGTTGGTAATACCACCACTCCAAGTAGGAATATCAGACCCTAAAATAACACGGTCATCTGCATTAATTTTTCCGTCGTTGTTGGTGTCTTGAATTTTGATTTGACCAACAGAGCTACCCATTGCTTTTGCTTGGTCAGCTTCGCTTGTTTGCCAGATACCTAACTTTTTGTAATCATAAATTACAGAAAGAGGTTGACCAATAAACCATTTGTTACCAATGTCGTCCACTGCTCCATTATATAAGCTAACGATTTTTTCCGTATTTTTTGTCAATGAAATTTCGGTAGTCCACTTAAAACCTCCTTTATCAATATTTACGGTATTCAAGCTCAATTCAACCCCTCTGTTTTGTGTTTCACCCACGTTGCGAGTTACAGAAGCAAAGCCTGTTGAACCTGGTAAATAGTCAGATAATAACAAATCCGTTGTATTCGTTTGATAGTATTCTGCTGACCCCGAAAGTTTTCCTCCCCACAAAGAGAAGTCAACCCCGATGTTTTTAGAAGTAGATGTTTCCCATTTCAAATCTGGATTCCCAATCGTATTTGGACGGTAGCCATAAGCAGCTGTTGCATTCCAAGCGTAGGCAGTACGAGTCAATTGACCTTGTGTTTGGTATGGTGTTACCCCTTGATTACCTGTTGAACCAATACTAGCACGTAATTTCAATAAATCTAATACTGTGATATTCTTCATAAATGGCTCATTCATGATATTCCAACCTAGGGCAATTCCAGGGAAATTACCGTATTTTGTATTGACACCAAACTTACTTGAACCATCACGACGAATCGTTGCTGTTACTAAATACTTATCTTTATAGTCGTAGTTGATACGTCCCATATACGAGTTAATCGTCCACTCAATCAAGTTACTACCATACGATTGTACCGTTCCTGCACTTCCTAAGCTGAAATATTGTTGTGTTTCAGCAGGCACACCCGACACGCCTAAATTATTATATTCAAAGTTTTCTTTTTGAATAGACTGTAACGCTGTTAAGGTAAAATTATGATCTTTATTAAACGTCTTGTTATAAGTAACCACGTTTTCTAACGTCCAGTTAAAACCAAATTGACTATTTTCTGACGCTGTTGCATTACCTCCTTTATTAGCATTGGTCATCGAGCCAACAAAACGTCCTGCACGAGAAATTGTAATATCTGGACCAAAGTTCACACGGTATTTTAGACCTTCTAAGATGGTAGCTTCAGCATAAATACTGTTGAAAATACGGTATTTCTTAATCTCATCCACTTGAGCACCTGGCACAATTTCAGATAATGGATTCGTTAAAAGGGCATCATTCGTAGGGGCAAATTTAATCGACCCATCGGCATTATATGGAGTTGCTAGTGGGTTCTGTTGTAAACTAAAACCATAAGGGTTTAAGCTCGCTCCATTTCTTACGCTATTCATCATATAAGAGGCAATACCCACTTTCATGAAGTTGTTAATTTTATGATCAATATTTGAGCGTAAAGAATAACGAGCGTAATCTAAGCCTGCACTGATTCCTTTATCTAAGAAATAACCGCCAGAGAAATAAAACTGTGTTTTTTCATTCCCTCCTTGTACACCAATTGTATGACTTTGCTGAAAACCTTTCTGTAACATTAAATCCTGCCAATCTGTATTACGTCCTTGAGCAATTCCTTCAGCAACCGCAGGGTCTCCTCCTAATACTGCTACCTTTGAATCCGCATAAGCATCCGTAACACCCGTTGGCACTGCATTGCCATTGACATCTTTATAACCACCAGTTGAACGATAGGCTTCACGAACATATTCTTGGAATTCAGCACCACTAAACAATTGAATTTTATCTAATACCTGAGAAGTACCCATATAAGCATCATAACTTACGGTCGTTTTACCTGTAGGCTTACCTCTTTTAGTCGTTACCAAAACTACCCCATTTGCTCCCCTTGCTCCATAAATAGCTGCTGCGGAAGCATCTTTTAATACTTCAAACGAGGCTACATCATTTGGATTTATGTCTTCGTAACCTCCAGAAGAAAAATCAAAAGGACGAGTTGTCGATGACATTAAATCGTTTCTATCTCCAACCATTGGAATTCCATCCACTACATATAACGGGTCATTTCCTGCGTTAAATGAACGACGACCACGAATGGTAACTTTAGGAACAGAACCTGGCTTACTACCTGACTGAGATACATCCACCCCCGCAACACGGCCTTGCATGGCTTGACCGATGTTTGTGATAGGCATCTCACTGATTTGTTTTGCAGAAACCGAAGTGATTGCACCAGTCAATTGACTTTTCTTCTGACTACCATAACCAACTACAACAACCTCTTCTAACGACTTCACGTCAGATGCTAATACAACATTAATAACCGAGCGAGAACCAACAGACACTTCTTGTGTTACATACCCTGTAGATGAAACTACTAACACAGCGTTTCCATCCGCTACATCAATTTTAAATGAACCGTCAGCACCCGTTACAGTCCCTTTCTTTGTTCCTTTGATTATGACCGTAGAACCTGGAAGAATATCGCCATCACTACCTGTTACTTTACCAGTTACTGGCAAAGCAAGCGTGCTTTTGGCAATTCTAACAGAGGATTCTCCTCCGCCTACTCTCGTAAGCATTACGTGTCCTTTACCCTGAACGTAAGTATAACCACCTGCAAGGGCAATTAGCATACTCACACTTAGTAATTTTTTTAGCATCGAGATTGAGTTTTGAATTAAACGATTGGAATGAAAGACAGTATGAATATATAGTATTTTTATTATATTATTTTGTCTTTTTTTACAAAAATATTAGCATCCATACCCGAATCCATCATGTATTATCCTGCCACTAACAACTGACAAAAGTCATTATTCATAGGTTGATTTCATTCAAAAATATAACTATTTACATTTTTAATATAATATTTAAACTCAAAAAACAATACCTTTTACAAAAAAGGTGCAAACGTTTCCGATAAGTCGAATAGTTGCTCTAGCCTTTCTAAAGCAACTATTTAATACAGCGTATTTTGTCTAAAAAATGCTTTTTGAACAGTCCAATAAATAGTAAATTTACAAGATAGGTTATTACATTTAAAATGTCCAAAATGGAGAAAACCTAGACGAAAAGGCATAAAAAAAGACGAAAATTATTTTTCGTCTTTTCAAATTAAGTAGTAAATTCTTGAAAAATAGTTGATACTAGCAAGTCAAAACAACCTTTCCCTTACTTTGATTTCAACAATTGTACGGAGCTATCGTTAATTTCAAATTTGTTGCTTTTCAATAAAGTCAATACTTCTGAACCTGCCAAGATTACTGGGCCATAACCGTGTGCAGCAAAAGGACTAATTGGTCGGTGGTAGTAAAAAGCAGGATCAAAGCCCATACCAGTTCCTACACAAGTACCCTCAACCTGACCTTGCTCGTTTACTTTAGTAGAAACAGCGTTCCACCCCAACATAGTAGCAGGTGTGTAGGCTAATGGATCTAACCAACCTTTATTAATTGCTTTTGCAAAACAATAGGTATAAATAGCGGTAGCCGATGTTTCTAAATAAGAATCGTTGCGGTCTAACAATTGATGCCAAAAACCAGATCCAGACTGATAAGAAGCCAATCCTTTTGCATGTGCTTTCAACAAAGCTAAGATTTGTGGTCTCCCAGGATGATTCTCAGGTAACACATCTAATAGCTCTATGGCTGTCAGAATCCCCCAACCATTTGCTCTAGCCCAGTGGAATTGAGGGTGTTCTGTCATCCCTTCTACCCAACCGTGCATATACACGCCTTTCTCTTTATTGAACATACGTTTTGAGAAAGCT
>JARXAV010000261.1 GCA_029865665.1 Flectobacillus sp.
ACTATTAGACCAACCTGCAGAAATTAGAGGTATAACACAGTCTTTTTTAGCATATATCACGATTTCCATCTTTCCTTCCTTTCTGTTCTCAGCCTTTAAAGGTGTCACAGATGGCTTGTCTCGTACAAAAATTGGCATGAATATCACAATACTTGCACTCATCTTAAATGTTGTCTTAAATCATCTTTTAATCAACGGTATTTGGATATTCCCAGAAATGGGACTTAATGGTTCTGGCCTATCTACCCTCATTAGTAGAATATTCATGGCCATTTGCATTATCATTTATACATTCTCTACAACTGGTATAAAAGTAGCGAATCCCTTCACAAAACAAATAGTAACCAAAGCACTAACTATCTTACGTATTGGGATTCCAAGTGGATTTCAAGGTTTCTTCGAAATTGCTGCATTTTACGGAGCAGTCGTAATGATGGGTTGGATAAGTATTCAACACAAAGCAGCCCACCAAGTAGCCATCAACCTTGTTGCTCTTACCTACATGGCTTCTACTGGCATTGCTGCAGCAGGTGGCATAAAGGTAGGAATGGCCTTGGGTGACAACAGCAAAATAGGCATTCAGCGAGCAGGTCTAGCTGCTCTATTGGTTGTTTCAGCATTTATGAGTATTTGTGCCGTTTTATTTATCTCGTTTAATGATTGGTTAGCTAGTTATGTCAACGACCCAGCAGTTGTAACTCTTGCGGCCGAGTTAATCATTTGGGGAGGGATATTTCAATTATTCGATGGTGTCCAAGCCGTAAGTCTTGGTATTTTGAGAGGCATTGCAGACGTAAATATTCCTACTGGTATCACCATTATTGCTTATTGGGTGGTTGGCCTTCCTGTTTCCTACATTCTTGCCTTTTCATTTAACTTACAACACATTGGCATTTGGATAGGACTAACAGCAGGATTACTTGTTTCAGCAGGACTATTGAGCTGGCGTTTCTTTAGTAAAGTAAAAAAAATGTCTTTGTAAGAAAGGGCATTTCCTGCTCACATAAATCGTCAATAACTTAAAAAAAAATAAGGACAGGAGAAACTCCCGCCCTTATCTGTTTAACCTCTAAACCTATTTAACTATGAAAATTATTACAAATGTAGGTCTTTTTGTATTCACGCCTACACTTCTAGCTTCTTTTTTATTGCTTTTTTGATGAACGACCGTTTTTAAGTGATAATCAATGAAAATACATGTACCTACATACATTTATTTTCGTTATCAAATTAAGTGCTATAATATTTTTTGATTTACTCACCCAAATACTACTTTTCAACTGTTATCTCCAAAATATAAGGCTTGATGTAAAAAGAGGTGTCCCCAATGGAAACACCCTTTCTTGTCTTACCTCTAAACCTATTTAACTATGAAATCTTATCGTAATAGTTGAGTTCGGAGTAAAAAGAGGTGTCCCCAATGGAAACACCCTTTCTCGTCTTACCTCTAAACCTATTTAACTATGAAAATCTTGTCGTAATAGTTGAGTTGGGAGTAAAAAGAGGTGTCTCCAATAGAAACACCCTTTCTCGTCTTACCTCTAAACCTATTTAACTATGAAAAAAACTATCAAATGTAAATAATATACCTTTCGTCCTACCTCTACTTTCTTTTATTGTATCACCTTGATATATTAACGATTATAGTACTAGTTTGGTTTCCGAAATCGGAAAAAACTTTATATATTCTTTAAACGTATAAACAAAAACAAAGTCACAAATTTAATATTTAAAAAAAATATAAATCTTTGTTTTGTACAAATACTTCCATTTGTTTCTATACTTGCAAAGTTCTGCAATAATTAAATATTATGCAAGTATTAGCAATATGTTAAAATGTGTCACACGAACACTTAATTGAATATATTTAACTTAAAATTGGACTATCAAAGCATCATTTTTTGCAAAATCAAAATTTTATTCTGCATTATCCTTAAAATACCTTGCATATATTTGGCCGTTGATATATATCAAGAAATGAACATATACAGGTATAGTACAATTACTAATTGTATTTATTCATTGTAATCGCTATTCCTTGCAAGCAAAATGAGGTAACTACTTCAGCCGCTTTATCGAGGTGTATTGGCAATTCATCTAATTCCACTTGTGGGAAGGCTCCTAGTACATAATCTGCTTGTCTTCCTTTGCTAAAATTATCGCCAACACCAAAACGTAAACGAACGAATTCTGACGTACCCAGAACCTCTTCAATATTGCGTAAACCATTATGTCCACCATGAGACCCCTTAGGTTTCATGCGTAATTTTGCGTACGGCAAGGCAATATCATCTGTAATGACAAGAATGTTGTCCTTCTCCACTTTCAACTCTTTCATCCAATAATTTACAGCCTTTCCGCTTAAATTCATAAAAGTAGTAGGCTTTATCAGATGAACTTGATGTCCTTTTAGCTTAAATTCAGTATAATAAGCCAAACGTTCCATCGAAAATTTCACTTCAAATTGGTCGGCCAGCTTATCTAAAACCATAAAGCCTATATTATGTCTTGTGAACCGATATTCTGGTCCAATGTTACCCAACCCAACTATCAAATATTTCATTTCTTTATCGTAAATTTGTATTAATCTCTTTTATCGAGAATAGATTCATTTAGGCATTTACAGCCGATCTAGCACTGAATTAATTCACAAAGGTACGACATCTCTGTTTATCCAAAAAATGACAATACATCTGGAATTATATTATATCACGAAACTCTTTGATAAAACAGGGATGTTGACCTAGTTTTTTTCTCTTTTGGCAAATACTTATTTCATTTACAGAATATTAGTTTCAACAACTATTGATTCCCACCTTCCTTACCTGATACCGATAAATATAAACTGGTAAATGTTCGACTAGTTAATTCTTTACAAAATAACAGAAAGCTTGGCTCAACTGAATTTGTAGATGTACCCAATAACCCAAAATAAGGAATGATTTTAATTAGTAATATTACTCTCATGAAAAATAAACCTAAAGTAACTTATTCTTTACATACTTTAAGAATACTTGTTTTACTTTTTTGTACTTGCTTCAGAAGCATTGGTCAAGAAGGGACGCTACTTCCTCCTCCTATAAATACGGTAAAATTTACAGAACAAAATCCCTCTTTAAGTGCTGATGGACAAACGATGATTTTTGAGTCTGACAGACAAGGAGTTTGGAAACTATTTGAAACGCACAAAAGCGGTGGCAAACTTTGGTCTGTTCCAGTTGTACTCTCAACGGTACAGAATAATTCAATCAAGATAGTAGCAGGAACTAGCTTTCTGAGTTATGATAGCAATATGCTTTTCTTTGCCGCACAATCACTTACGAATTCAGGTCACGAAGATATTTATTACTGTGAAAGAACCAAATCTGGTTGGACTGCCCCTCAAAGTATCAGTGGTACGATTAATACAACGGATTTAGAGTCGTATCCATCTTTATCAGCAGATGGCAAGTATCTGTATTTTTCAAAAGCAAAATTTATTGAAGGCGATAAGAAAGACCCATTACAGCGTTGTTACCGAATTATGGTGGCAGAACGTGGTGGTGATGGACTGTGGCAAAAACCCACCGAGTTACCTAGTCCCGTGAACATGATTTGTGAAAAAGCAGTTCGAATCATGCCTGATGGTAAAACATTACTTATCTCTTCCATCCGTAGAGATGGGCAAGGGAGTTTCGACTTATACAAAACAGAGAAAATCAACCCGACTACCTGGGGACAAATGAGCAGCGTTGAAGGAATTAATTCAACAGAAATTGAAATTAGTGGAAGTGTTAGTGCATGTGGAGACTTGTTGTATTATAGTCGAGCTGGGGATATTTACAGCACCACGCTAAACGGTTTTGCTAGTAGTCTTCTGCCTTTAAAAGGACTTGTTAGCGATTCCCTTACAGGTAAGGCAATCAAAGTAAGCATTAGTTTGTTAGATGCAGACAAAGCAGGTATTGCACTTGCTAAAGGTATTTCGAGTGAGGCTGATGGTGCTTTTACGTTGTTAGTAAAAGCAAAAAACAGGTATGTTCTCGAAATAAACGAAGCTGGATATTACCGAAAAAAGGTATTCGTAGATTTAACAGACAATAATCCATGCGATAATTTACGCCAACTACCAATAAAATTAATGCCCCTAGTACGTAAAGAACAGGAAAAGTCGATATATCAGTTAAGTCTTTTAGCAGTTGATGCCCAGACGAATATGACAATCCCTGCAAATTTTGAAGCTAAGGAGGTTAAAAGTGGTCAAATTATTCCACTCCAAAATGATGCTACTAGCTTACAAAACAAAGGTAGTTTTATTCTAAAAGAAGATTATTCCATCGAAACAGAAATGCCTGGCTACAAGCCTCAAAGTTTCTCGCTTCGCATAGACGACACCAAAGAATTATTACCTGTTAGCATCATCAAATTAGAACCATTAACCTATAATTTTAATATTAAAGTACTGGATGCAGGAACAAACGAAATTATAAAAAATGCAGTAGTAACTATTACGAACCTCGAAAATAACCAGTCGGCCGTAATGGGCGTAAAACCAGAAAATGGTGAATGTAACACGAATTTACTGAATAATAAAGGGTATAAAATTGTTGTGTCTGCTGATTTATTTGAGGATAATGTTCAGTTAGTTCAGAAAACAGCATCTATGAAAGAACTCAGTTTGAAACTGATTCCTAAAAAAACCTCCGCAGTAAATTTTATTGCTGTTGATGCCGAAACGGGAGTTATGATTCCTGCCGATTTTGTGATTTCTTCCGAAAAAACTGGAAATACATTTACGGGTAAATCGACTCAATCGACCGAATATTTCGCCGTGCGATTAAATCAAAACGATAACCTTAAAGTTCAAGTAAGTGCAGAAGGATATGCTCCTGCACGCTCTCTAGTAGAAATCAACGACTTAATTTTAGGAAATCGAAGAGAGTATATTGTAAAGTTAGTAACTGACCGTTATCCACTTACGATAAAGGTAGCAGATGCCGAAACGAAAAAAAGTATTAAAGAAGTATCACTGAAAGTAATTGATCTAAAAAGCGGAGAAATCAGAGTAGTTACTAAATCGACTACCAATGAATACAGTACCGTGTTAAAGAGAACGGGTACTTACGAAATTATTATTAAAGCAGAAGATTACATCGGTGTTTCTGAACGCATAGAATCAATGCCATCGGGTTCAGCCTTAAATTTTACGCTTACCAAAAAGAAAACCATTGGGGCTGATTTTAATGTAATTGACGAAGCATCGGGTAAAGCCATTAAAAGTGACATTACTATTAAAGCAGAAAAGGCACAAAAAACCTTCCATTTTAAAGATGCAGCTGAGGTGTCTCTCAAAATAGCAGAAAAAGAAGTCTTTACCGTGGAAACAGCCGCAGAAGGCTATAAGCCGAAACAAAGTACCTTCAATATGGCAGATTTTGTATTGGATAAAAAATACGAATATACCATCCGACTAGAGAAGGCTGCCTTTACCTTAAAATTAAAGGTATTCGACAAAAGCACGAATATGCCAGTTGAAGTGGACGGACTGTCCATCACGGATTTATCTAGCAAGGGGTCTCGCCCAGATGTGGTGCGTTTACCCAATGGAGAAGCAAGTGTTAGCTTAACGCCAGAAAATAAATATTTACTTGAAATCATGGCAGAAGGCTATATGCCTTATAAAGAGGAATTATCGAAATTCACCAAAAATGAGTGGACTTGCTTGCTAACGCCCAAACTTCAAGCATCGTATTTGATTTTCTCTGCGGTAGATTCAACAAGTGGTAAATCGTTAGAGGCAAGCTTTAAAATTAGCAGCGAAAATAGTAGCACGGCCTCGCTTCAGGGAAAAACCAGCGAGACATTACCTACCTACAAAATGTCGATAACGGAACCTCAAACCTTTTCGGTCGAAACATTTGTGAAAGGATACTACTTAAAAACAGAAAAAGTAACTTATACCCAATTAGGGAAAGAACAAAAAGCGATTATAAAAATGGCTCGAGACTTTTCTGTATTGAGTATTAAGGCTTTTGATGCCAACACCGATAAAGCCATTGGCGAAGTCTTCTATAGTATTACAGATGCAGTAAGTAATAAGCCAGTGGCAGCTATGATTACGCTTACCAATGGGGAATGCAGTGCTGATTTAAAAGTAGGTAAATCCTATCTTATCAAAGCAAAATTGGCAGGCTATAAGGACTATGAGTATAGCTATACTGCCTCAAAAGAAGATAATAGTCTGAACGTAAAATTACGACCATTCCTGAAACAATTACTCTTCTTTCATGCTATTGACCCAATCAAAAAGAATAAAGTACCGGCACTCTTCAAGGTTATTTCACCTTCTGGAGAAACCATTGCTTCTGGTAAAACCGATTCAAACAAAGAATCTGTTGCAGTCAGTTTAACAGAAAAAACAAACTATACCATTGAAATTATCGCCACAGGATACAAGACCTACGAGGGTAGTTTCACCGCTGATAGTTCTATGCGTGGAGAACTAGCAAAACGAGCGTTTTGGCTAGAAAAAGGGGAAAGTAGATTTACCTTCAGAGTAATCGATTCTCATTCTCGTTTGGTTGTGCCTCAATGTAAAATTAAACTAATTGATGTTAAATCGAATCAAGAACTAATACCTGATTTAAAGGGCGATGAATATGTTACCGAACTCAGTCCAGTAGCGAGTTATAAACTAGAAATCGAAGCCGCTGGATATAATGCTTATGTTGGCAGAGTTGACCCTGCTACGTTTAATAATGCAAATGATAAACGAAAAGACATTCAATTAGTTAAAAAGAAAGAAGCGATTACCAGCCAAGCAACGACAAAAGAACGTCCACAACCAGCACAAAAGAGTATCGACAAAATTGAACGTGGCAAATCAATTGTGTTGAATAATGTTTATTTTGAACAAAGTAGCTTTATTCTCCAAAAAGAATCGTACACTGAATTAGATAAACTCGTTGAAATACTCAAGAATAACCCTCAAACCAAAATTGAGATTGCTGGACATACTGATAATGTAGGTGATGCTCGTTTGAATCTGGCATTATCAGAAAACAGAGCAAAAGTGATTCTTAATTATTTAGCACAAAGAGGTATTTCTGAAGACCGATTGATGTACAAAGGTTATGGCGGAAGTCGCCCAGTAGCACCAAACGACAGCGAAGAAAATAAACGTAAAAATAGACGAGTAGAAATAATGGGCATTCAGTAGTTAAATCTCCTGATTCATCATCAACAAAATATGGCAAAATTAGCACTAATTACTGGAGCAAGTTCTGGTATCGGAAAAGCAACGGCTGAAGCCTTTGCAGCATTAGGAATTAATTTAATCCTTTGTGGCAGAAGAACAGAACGCCTAGAAGAGGTAAAAAGTCAACTCAGCTCGAAGGTCGAAGTACATACACTAAGTTTTGATGTACGAAATAACGAAGAAGTAGTAGCCGCTTTAAATAGCTTGCCCCCTTCGCTTAAAGAAGTGGATATTTTAATCAACAATGCGGGCAATGCTCATGGGATGTCAAGCATTCAAGAGGGCGATTTAGCCGATTGGGATGCGATGATTGATGGAAATGTAAAAGGACTTCTTTACGTTTCTAAAGTAGTAATGCCATGGATGATTGAACGTAAAAGTGGGCATATTGTCAACCTAAGTTCTATTGCTGGCAAGCAGACTTATCCAAATGGAGCGGTTTATTGTGCATCTAAAGCGGCAGTAGAATCTATTTCGGAAGGAATGCGTTTAGACCTAAATCCACACGGTATCAAAGTTACGAACGTTGCTCCAGGAGCGGTTGAAACGGAGTTTTCGATGGTTCGTTTCAAAGGAGATGAAAGTCGCTCACAATCGGTTTATCAAGGCTTTGAGGCTCTGAAAGCAGAAGACATTGCAGACATTATTGCCTTTACCGTCACTCGTCCTCCACACGTAGTCATGGCAGATATTTTGATTTTACCAACGGCACAAGCTTCGCCTTACGTGCTAAAAAGAACATAAAAAAAAAAGAGCTTCTTGAAAAATCAGGAAGCTCTTTTTTTTATAAAAATTCTATAGAAGTCTTACAAAGATACGCTCAAACGTTGGCGAATTGCTTCGTATAAAATTACGCCATTCGCTACCGAAACGTTTAATGAACCTACTCGTCCTTGCATCGGGATAGCGGCTAATTCATCGGCTGCACGTAATAATTCATCCGAAATACCATCTTCTTCAGAACCCATTACGATCGCTGTTGGAATCGTAAAGTCAACATCATAAATATTTTTAGATACCTTTTCCGAACAAGCAACTACCTGAATTCCTGAGTTTTGAAGATACTGAATTGTTTTATATAAATTCTCTTCTCTACAAACAGGTAAAAAGTTCAACGCTCCTGACGAAGTCTTCATGGCATCTGCATTGATTTCTGCTGCACCACGAGTAGGAATTACAATTCCATTTACGCCTGTACATTCCGCAGTACGAGCAATTGCTCCAAAATTACGAACATCCGTAACACGGTCTAATACCAATAGCAAAGGTACTTGCCCTTTTTCATATACATCGGCAATGACATTTTCAAGTTTGGCATAATTGATAGCCGAAACAAAGGCAATAACCCCTTGGTGGTTTTTGCGAGTTACTCTATCAAGCTTTTCACTAGGAACTTTTTGTACGGGAACACCTCTCAAACGAGCAAATTCCAATACTTCAATACTTCCTAATTCACGCTGAACTAATATTTTATCTATTTCTTTTCCAGCACGCAAACATTCTAAAACAGGTTGAATACCGAAAACTATTTCCTTATTATCAATCTTTGGTTGTGGACTAAAATGTCTGAATGGTTTTCTTGGGCCATCAAACTTCTTTTCTTCTGACATACGTATGCTTATTTATTTCTGCAAAGGTCGCAATTTTTTATCCTTAATCAAACTTATCGCACAACAACATCACCATTACGCCATTGTTCAACCGTCGGAAACCAAATTGATTGAAATTCTGCATAACGTTGTAACTCATAATGGTCGTCTGTAAACTGATTGGCTCGCTTGTTAAAAGTAAAATTCACTTCCGAATATTGACTATTACGCACGTAAGTCCAAATCTCTTTATCACGAGTTTTCGTAACTCTTGTAGGTGTACCCATAATAATCCAAACCATTCCACGGTCGGTCTTCCAACCTACTTTATAAGAAGTAAACAATTCATTTGCCTGAGCTACTCGCTGAAAATAAGCTTTGATGATACGTTTTGATAACTGCTGATTTCCTTGTGTTAAATTTAACCAATAGTTATCTAACGCCAATTTAATTTCTTTGGAGTCCCTTAAATCTTGAGCCTCGGAATTGGTACTCATATAAATTAACGGTTTTGTCAATTTCTCAGGGCGAGTTAAACGTGGGTAACGCTTATCTCCTACCACAAAACCAACGCCATAGGCATCAGCCGTATCTTTAGTAAAATAAAACAAGGCTTCATCCTGAAAATTATACAATTTATTTGACGTAATCGAGAACGATGAATCCACAAATAACTGACGTTGAGCCTGACGTGGTGCAGTAGCCATTGGAGACTGTGCAGGATCAAAATCAAACTGGTAGCGGAAAGCCTTAAATGTCTGCTCTTGGCTATTTAAACTTTTCAAGATAACCGTATCCTGTGCCGTGAAATAATTTCCAACATAAGGAATCGTCCCTGTTTTATCAAAAAAGGTAAAATAATCAGACGATTTCATGGATTGAAAACGAAGCAAAGTTGTAGCATTCGTTTCAGCTCCCGTTTTCGTATCTTGAATTGACAGTACTAAAACCCCAGTTAATAACTCTTTAGGTTTAGGGACATCAAAAATTAACATCCAATTTTCTTTATTCTGTAACAATTTAGCATTCGATAAACTTAATGCCCGTTGTTCCAAAATTGTTTTATTCATAAAGTCAGGATACAAGGTATATCGGAGCGACAATTCCTGTGCTAGACTTTCTAAGGTAGCAGTTCTGTCCAAATCAAGATGGACATATACTTTCAAAGAAGCACCATTATCTAAAAACTTCGTTTTCGTTACAATCGACTGAATTGTAGAAGCTGTTTTATCTACTTGCTTAGTAGTTGGCGTGGTGTTGGAGGCCACACAACCAGCCAATAATACAACGAGTGATAAAAAAGTACTGATTCGTTTCATCTTATTTTTTCTTAATAGCTAAAAACATATCCATAAAAACACTAAAATATAGTATTTTAACGAACCAATTTAATCAGTATTTTCCTCATGTCAAGCAAAAGAGGTATTTTTGGCATAATATTTATCTTTGCTAACCAAAAAACGTAATTAATACGAAACGAATACCGCAATCTTATGTACAAAACGACAGAAATCGCCTCTTCAGAAATCATCTCCGACAACCCTGTTCATCAGCGTTTGTTGTTTCCTTATATAGAAGCCGCAAAAATGGTTTCGGGTAATTTATTAGAAATTGGTTGTGGAACAGGTCGAGGTGTAGGCGTTTTAGCACCATCGGTTAGTAATTACACAGGTGTAGATAAGAACGAACCCTTAATGACTAAATTAAGTGCAGACTACCCCAACTTCACCTTTATTGATATGTTCTTGCCTCCTTTGAAAGGACTAGCAGATAATACCTTTGACTTTGTAGTAACGTTTCAAGTGATTGAACACATTGAACCAGATGCAGAATTTATCAAAGAAGCTCATCGTGTTTTGAAACCAGGAGGAAAATTAATTTTAACAACTGTCAACCGTAAATATTCGCTGTCTCGTAACCCTTGGCACGTACGTGAATACCTAGCCTCAGAATTGAAAGCGTTAATTCTGAAAAACTTTGCAAGCATCGAAACTAAAGGAGTACACGGTAACGAAAAAGTAATGGCTTATTACGAAGAAAATAAACGCTCGGTTCAAAAAATCACCCGTTTCGATATTTTCAATTTGCAATACCGTTTACCAAGATGGATGTTACAAATCCCTTATGATATTGCTAACCGTTTGAGCAGAAACATCATTCAAAAATCCGATAACTCATTAGTAACAGGTATTACGTATCAAGATTATTTCTTGAATGACGATGCCGAAGAATGCTTAGACTTCTTCTATATCGCTACGAA
>JARXAV010000287.1 GCA_029865665.1 Flectobacillus sp.
GAACGGACAAAAAATGTCTAAATCATTGGGTAACTCGTTCTTACCAAGTGAATTATTTGCTGGCTCTCATCCACTTTTAGACCAAGCTTATTCACCAATGACGGTGCGTTTCTTCATGTTGCAATCGCAATATAGAAGTACACTTGATTTTTCTAATGATGCCTTGAAAGCAGCTCAAAAAGGCTACAAACGCATTATGAATGGCTTACGCATCCTTAAAACAATGGAGTACGTAGCCGATGAAAACGTAAGTTTGGACGAAAAACAAATTGCGGAAGTGCAAAAAGGGATTCAAGGTTGCTACGATGGACTGAATGATGATTTAAACACGGCTGTTGCTTTTGCAAACTTGTTTAATTTGTTGAAAAAAGTTAACCAGTTATTCACAGGGCAATTAAGTACTGCTCAATTGGGTGAAGAGGTTTTCAATAGTATGAAAACAACCTTTATCTCGCTGATTGAGGATGTGTTAGGTATTTTTGAAGAAAAAAATAGCAACGTAGAAGCCTTCGCTACAGGAATGCTTGAATTGTATAAAGAATACAAAGAAGCAAAACAATATGATAAAGTTGATCAGGTGAGAACGTACTTTAAAGCGAATGGACTCGTTATTAAGGATATGAAAAATCGTATCGACTGGGCTTACGAGGAATAAAAAAAGAGGATGTGTAAAAAGTCAAAAGTTTATGAGCGACTGTCGCTCGGGTTAAAGCTAAAGGCAGATATTTTATTATTTGGTATAAAATGCGTTGAACGTTAAACTTTACACTTTTTTCCCACCCTCTAAACAGTATTAATATTAAACTCTCCTCTACCGAGGATTGGGCGATTATGAACACATCAAATCTTACCCCAACAGTACGAGCGTTAATAGCTATTAACGTCATTGTATTTTTGGTTCAAAGCATCAATAAAGTGTACGATTTACAAATCGTTTCGCTTTTTGGCTTGCATTATTTTACGTCTGAACGGTTTTTACCCTTTCAGGTCGTAACCTATATGTTTGTTCACGGAGGCTTCTCTCATCTCTTCGGAAATATGTTGAGTTTGTTTATTTTCGGCCCTATTTTAGAACACGTTTGGGGACAAAAACGCTTCTTGATTTTTTATTTTGTAACAGGAGTGGGAGCAGGTCTGGTCTATATGTTGTTGAAATATTACGACTATTCGACCCTAGAAGCCGCCACACAGGCATACGTTTCAAACCCGAATCTGATAGCGTTCAAAAACTTTATTCAGCATTTTTATGCACAAGGAATTCCTTCCGATGTGTTCAATACAGTTGTACCTTCTTCAGGAGAAGTAACACTTAATGAGTCTGTTCTGATTGCACAAGAAAGTTTACGTTCGGTTCTCAATACCCCAACGATAGGAGCTTCAGGAGCTATATTTGGCATTATGGGAGCATTTGCAATGCTATTCCCAAATACAGAATTAATGCTCTTATTTTTTCCGTTTCCTATCAAAGCCAAATATTTAGTATCTGCTTATATCCTTTATGAAGTGTATGCAGGGATTCAGAAAATGCCTGGCGATAATGTTGCCCATTTCGCTCACGTTGGAGGAATTCTGTTTGCATTTATCCTCATTAAACTCTGGGGAAATAAGCGAAATATTTTTTACTAAGAAATTTTATTTAACATTTTGACACGCATTATGTTATCTTTAAAAAGTTGTTTAATTTTAGTGTCTGTTCAATAATAGAGCATAATCGTGTTTTACACAGGTATAATCATAGAATTTTAAGTCGAAAGGGAATTAATCATGAGTGGGATTTTGGAAGACTTCAAGGACGCTTTTGCAAAGCGAAATAACGGACTTGTTCAGCTAATTTGGTTGAATATAGCGGTGTACGTCCTGATGTTAATGTGTTTAATCATATTTAGAATGTCGGATCAAGAATTGTTATTCGACAAGGCATTGCGATATATCAGCTTAACTCCTGAGTTGCCGATTTTTGTCTATAGACCTTGGACAATTCTAACTTATTCGTTTGTTCATGCAGTCAACCCAATCGCACATTTGCTTCCCAATATGCTTATGCTTTATTGGTTTGGCACGATCATACAAGAGTTTATTGGTAGTCGTCGTTTAATCAACTTGTACCTTTTGGGTGCATTTTCGGGAGGATTATTGGCGATTCTTATCTACAATTTCGTTCCTTATTTTAGTACTAACGTTCAAAATGTTACCATCATCGGGGCATCAGGAAGTGTAATGGCTATTGTTTTTGCAGCCGCTACCCTTGTTCCTGATTATACATTCTTCTTATTTTTACTTGGCCCTGTTCGTATAAAATACATCGCATTCTTTTTCTTTTTGATTTCACTTGCAGGCGTAACAGGTCTGAATGCAGGTGGAGGTATTGTACACCTAGGTGGAGCATTATTAGGTTTTTTATACATCAAACAGTTACAGGCAGGTAGAGATTTAGGAACACCCATTGATCAAACCATTGACTTTATTAATGGCTTATTTAGAAAAAAGGAAAAGCCTCAAATTAAGGTAGTATATCGTCAAAAAGAGTCCTCGTATTCGGGTAATTCATCCACAAATAGCTATCCTGATGAGGATGAGGTCGATGAAATCTTAGATAAAATTTCTAAATCAGGTTACGAAAGTCTTACAAAAGAAGAAAAACAGAAACTATTCAAAGCCTCTCAAAAACAGTAACTAATGGCTTTTTGAAAAATACATTTTCCCAAACGGTTAAAATCAGTTTGATTTTAACCGTTTTTTATTATCAAATCTCCTACAGTTTGCCACAAGAAAAACCAGAAAGCAACAAGGTTCAATATAATTATGTAAATTTGTACTTTCTTAAAACGAACTAAGTACACCGACATTTATAGTTGAATTAGAAACATTTACAAAGCTTAACTAGTTAAGCATGAAAGGTGTTTAATAAAATAGTTTAGTAAAAAGCTACTTGGGAATTGGTAAAAATGCAATTCAGAACATTAGTTTAACTCAACTTTACCATTTTAAACAAACACATTACGTTTTTGAATACATGTTATTGTAACGCCATAAAGCTATGCAAATCATCCCAGGCAAAATCCTAGCTGAAATAAATACCCCAGAAGATTTACGAAAAAGAAATCGCTCAGAGCTGATTCAAATTTGTGATGAGTTACGCCAGTACATCATCGACAATGTATCTGTCTATGGAGGACATTTTGGGGCATCATTAGGAGTAGTAGAATTAACAGTGGCACTTCATTATGTGTTCAACACTCCTGATGACCAACTTATTTGGGATGTAGGCCACCAAGCTTATGGCCATAAAATTCTAACGGGTCGCAAAGATAACTTCCATACAAATCGCCTTTACGGGGGTATTTCAGGTTTTCCAAAACGCAAAGAAAGCCCTTATGATTCCTTCGGAGTGGGACATTCTTCAACGTCCATTTCTGCTGCTCTTGGTATGGCTGTTGCTTCTCGTTACAAAAAAGAGAATCTACGCCAACATATTGCCGTAATTGGAGATGGATCTATGACAGCTGGCATGGCTTTTGAAGCAATGAATCATGCAGGAGATATTCCAAATAATATGATTATTATTTTAAATGATAATTGTATGGCAATTGACCCTAATGTTGGAGCGTTAAAAGAATATTTAACTGACATTACCACTTCTCATACATATAACAAGGTAAAAGATGAAGTCTGGAACTTGTTGGGTAAAATGTCAAAATTTGGTAAATCAGCCCAAGAAATTGTTTCTAAAATTGAAAATGGCTTAAAAGCAACGTTACTAAATCAGAGTAATCTCTTTGAATCACTTAATCTTCGCTATTTTGGTCCAATAGACGGCCATGATGTAGAGTATTTAGCAACGGTTTTAGAAGACTTAAAAAATATTCCTGGTCCCAAAATCCTTCATTGTATCACTACAAAAGGGAAAGGTTATGCTTTGGCAGAGAAAGACCAAACGCTATGGCACGCTCCAGGGAAATTCGACTAAATTACGGGCGTTATCAAGAAAAAGGTCTTTGATACTCCACAACCGCCAAAATACCAAGATGTTTTTGGACATACCATTGTAGAATTAGCAGAACAAAACAGTAAAATCATGGGCGTAACCCCAGCCATGCCTTCTGGAAGTTCCCTAAATATAATGATGAAGGCAATGCCTGATCGTGCCTTTGATGTAGGTATTGCAGAACAACACGCTGTTACCTTCTCAGCAGGGATGGCTACGCAGGGATTGACCGTATTTTGCAATATCTATTCGACCTTTATGCAAAGGGCTTATGACCAAGTGGTTCACGATGTTGCCATTCAAGAATTACCTGTTATTTTTTGTTTAGATAGAGCAGGTTTTGCTGGAGCAGATGGCCCAACCCACCATGGTGCTTATGATATTGCTTTTATGCGTTGTATTCCGAACATGATTGTCTTTTCGCCAATGAACGAAAAGGAATTAAGAGACATCATGTTTACAGTTTCGGACGATGACTTCAAGTTCTTAGGAAAATGTATTAGCATACGTTATCCAAGAGGAGAGGGTGTGATGCCTAATTGGAGAACACCTTTTGAAAAAATTGAAATTGGTAAAGGCCGTAAAGTAAAAGATGGTTCTGATATCGCTATTTTAAGCATAGGCCATATCGGTAATTATGCTGTTGAAGTATGCAAACAGCTTGCTTTAGAACAAGTAAGCGTGGCTCACTACGATATGAGATTTGCAAAACCGCTGGACGAAGCCATGCTACATGAAGTATTTACGAAGTTTGACAACGTAATAACGATTGAAGATGGGTGCCTTCAAGGAGGATTTGGCTCTGCAATTGCCGAATTTATGCTCGATAATGGATATAATTCAAAAATTAAACGTTTAGGTATTCCCGATAAGATTATCGAGCATGGAGAACAATTAGAGCTACATAAAGAGTGTGGCTTTGATACTTCAGGGATTATTAAGTCCATTCGTGAATTATTATCTTTAAATAGCATTTTAGATACAAATAGTTCGTCTCAATCTAATAGTATTTCAGTAACTTTGTCCTAGTCAAAATCAAAAGACAAATTATAATAAATTCAAGAAAACCTTGTCATTTATTACATTTTTCACTTTTTTTTTAGAAAAAACGTTACTTTTACTAACATAAATTGTCATAGTTTAGATTGACAAGATACAAACCCCTATTTATTATTATAAATCAAGCAATTATGAAACAGCTTTTTTCAGAAAACAATTTTCTTGGTGGATTCCAAAGAAGATTAGGTCTGGGCTTGTTAACGGCACTCACAGTGAGTACGATCGCAACTGCTCAAACTGCGTCAACAGTTGTTAGTTCTTTAACTGACAATGGCATCACAACGACTACCTACTCAAGTGGACAAGTTGTTAAAACGGTTGCAGATGGCTACTTTTTAGATTCTGCATTTTACAAAAACAACAACGTTAAAAGAGCTACTTCAGCAAAACGTTATTGGAAATTGACAGACCGTGTTGGTATTGCAATTCCATTTTGCACGGTAGAAGAAGACAATACAATGTTTTTGAAACCAGGTGCGTATAACTCTTTGTCAATAAACCACTTCTGGGGTATGTTCGGATTAGGTTTAATGGGAGGTTATCAAAACTTTGGTGTGAAAGATGCGTACAATGGTGCAGGTTCAATTATTGCTAAAAATGCAGCAGCTTTAGCCCCAGGCAAACCATTAAAATATGATAACGTAGGAAGTTATGAAGACTTTTACTTACTAGTAGGTCCTGCTATCTCTGTTCCAGTTGGGAAAAAATTCTCTATTGATGCAGATTTAAAAGGAGGTTTATTCAATACTTCTGCTCCTCGTTTTGGCGCTACAGTTGCAGGTACAGACGGTGCAGATCAATTGATTTACCGTTTAACGCCTTCTGCTTCTAGAAACCAATTAGGTGGTGTATTAAGCGTAGATTTACTATACAAAATTGCTAAGACTTGGTCTGTGGGTATAAATGGACAAGGATTCTTAACTAGTACTCCATTTACAACAATTGGACAAAGTACTGCTCCAGGTTCAACACTTCTCTTAACAAAAGAAGGAACTCGTTCTCACGGTGGATGTAACTTCGGATTAGCATTGTCTCATACATTTGGAGAGAACTATGGTAAAAATACGGTTTACTCGTTATTACCTCCTCCTCCAGCACCAGTTATCTGTTACACACCAACTATTCAAGGTGAAAACGGTAAAATGTTTGATTATGGTTCTTCTGAAAAACCATGTTTCAAATGGAAAAGTACTTCAACTTCTGCTCAAGACGAAGACTATATCTTCAAATTATACAAAGCAGATGGTACAGGAACTCCTGTATACTCTCAAACAACAAAAAATCAAAACCTTTGCTTACCAGCAAACGTTGCATTGGTTAATAATGACGAGTGTAGCTTCTATTACTATACCGTTCAATCTAGTGTAGAAGGAAAATGTTTATCAGAAGCAACAGCTGCTAGTTTTGGATACAGAGCTAAGCCAGTTGTAGCTATCGCTGCTACAAAACCAGTTGAAGATCAATATATGTTTAAAATCTTCGGTGGTTCTACTGCAACTAAATATTTTGGTGACGGTGTTGCGAAACCTCGTCGCAAAGCTCGTAAAGCTGTTGTTAAATCAGCAACTGATGCTTCTGCTCCAGTGGTAGCTAAGAAAATTGTTCCTAGAAAGAAAAAGAAATCTTCTGGTGGTGTAACTACAAGCAAGACGGTTGTTAACTACGAAAACGTAGCAACAAACCCAACTATCGTTTGGCCTAAAGATTTACCTCTTCCTAAGAGCCCTGCTGTTTATGAGTACGAAGTACAACGCTTAAACGCTGGTGACTGTAAACCAACTGGTACTGTGGCAAAATATAAATTCTATATTGACCCTAAGAA
>JARXAV010000301.1 GCA_029865665.1 Flectobacillus sp.
AGTCACGTTGATGATACTGCAATCACATGCGGGAAAGTAAATAAGCTCCAAATTATTATACAAGCAGAAAAAGCCACCTCCAAAGGGTGGCTTTTTGCATGAATAGCCTACCACAACTACCAACACAACAAAAAAGCCCCAACAAGAAATCTCGCTGAGGCCGTATCATGCAGAACTATTTACTAAATATTCTAAGGTGTAGATGAACCTTATTACAAAGTTCTCCCTTGTAACGGATAATATTCAAAAAGTCACAGAAAGCTCTATTATTTTATAAATTTTTGTAGCTATTAAACTACCTGAAAATAAATATGCGAAGAATAGCTAATAATATGCCTACTTTATTGAAGAATTGGAAATTCTAAATATAGTGTTAATCCTAATGTAACACTATATTATTTATTGTTGTATTTCGACAATGCTTTTCTTAATTAATATAATATCAGCCAATATCTGTATTGCTATCCAAGTTGAATATTACTTCTTTAGTGTAACAGTATTTTCTGGTTTTAAAATTACGAATTTGATAATAGACTGAATTATCATAAACTAGATTCGCTCTTTGGTATAGTTGGTACTTGGCTATTGATTGTAGACTTGATTACATGCTAGTAAGAGTATCCTAATTACCTACTAACTATAATTTTTTGGGTTATTAGTATACCATTTTCTTTCTTAACAGAGACTAAATACGTGTTTGGTAGTAATGAACTAACATCAAATGTAATGCTGTGTGTACCCTGTGGTAACGTACTCTTTGAAGTTTTTCTCAAAATAACACCTGTAAAAGATAGTAATTCTATATCTATATTTTGTTTAATTTCGTTATAAAATTGTATATTGAGTTTGCTATCACTTACTGGATTTGGATAAACGATAACGCTGTTTTTATCCAAAACCTCTGTTTCGACTTCAAGTTCAGTAGCTAAAGGTGCTTCATAACTGGTGAACTCTATATATCCGTTGCAGTTCATCATTTGGCTATAACCTCCGCCTCCACAACGTCCATTTGAATAAAATGCGGTATTGATAGGCTGACTCTCAGCTTGTAACGTATTACCATTCACTTGTAAGTAATCTACTTCAACGTCTCTAGTACTTGTATCATTGGCTACCTGTAGTCTTACTGTACCAGTATCTGTAGAAGTAGTTGAATAGTTAGTAAAGGAAGTAGTTAAATAATAGGTAGCTATCACGGTATTATTAATTACCAATTGTAATTGCCCCCCTGAGGCTGTAGCTCTGGCTCTCGTCACGAATGAACGACTTGTAGTTGGACAAGATGCAAACGGAGCTGGAGCTGGGCAGCAAGCCAAAGAGGGTATGCCAGACATGTAACTTCTAAGCCAAGACATAGCAGGTCTATCTGTTCCATCAGCATACATAATACCTGAGTCTGTGCCTCCAGACCCTGTAACTCTATTCCCACTAATCCAGGTTTGCCCTTGAATGTAACCCCAAAAAGTAATACCTGCTACTCTTGGGTGTTCCCAAGCTACAGGTAATAAGCTACTAAATACGTTACGTTGTTTGGTTTCATTGGGATTCGCTGGTGTATCAAATTCGGTTATATGGATAGGTAAACCTGTGTTGTTCCAGATTTCATCTATACATGCGTTGAAGTTTGCAGCGGTAAGGTTTTCGATACCATGTGCTTGAAGCCCCACACCGTCAATCAAATTACGACTTCCATCAGTAAGATTTGGAGCATTTTTGATTGCTTTAATCATAGCAATATAAGGCGTACGACAGTTATTCCAGTTCATTTCTACATTATATTCATTAATGAGTAACGTAGCTGTTGGAAAAGATTTCCTTGCTAATTGAAAACACCAGATAGCCCAGCCATAAGGGTTATTTAGATCTCCTGCGTTAGTGGGTTCCGCTCTATAACCAGCAGTTAGAGCTGCTTTATAATTGGCAACCATTTGTGTGTTCACAGGTTCATTAAGTACATCAATCATTTTTAATCCACCTAGTGGATTGTAATGAGCTGCTGTAGCCTCAACCAATTGCATCACTGCAGTTTGAATAGTAGCTACGCTGGCTGTATTTACCCAATTTGGTGTTTGTGCTCCCCAAACCAATGTATGGAATTTATACAAGCCGCCATTGTTTTTTGCCCAGTTGTAACCAATGTCTGATGATGTCCAGTTATATACTCCTCTAGTACCTTCAATAGAACCCCATTTTGAGCCATTCTCGCTGGTTACTTGATTCCAAAGCCCAGTATAATTACTTGGAACACTATTTGCGACAATGTTTCCAAAGTATTTACCTTTGCAACGACCTAATTGACTGAATGCTACTTGATAGGTAGATAAAATCAGGACTATATATGTCAGACATACTTTCAAGAGAATAAACATTTTTTCCATTTTAATAGAGGGTGCTGTTGAGATTTATGAATTACTGATAAAAATGCACTTAAGGATTGTAATGGGACGACTTTCATCTGATTTGTAATCAAATCAATCAGATATTGAAAGCGTTTACCTATAATGAGGTACAAAATTATTAATTAGAAAATTTAATATTGCTCTCTACTTTCCATGACATATTCTTAGCCCTTGATCAGCACCAGTACCATTAGCCTGATGACTCCCTCTGAATGAAGGCTCACAGCAAAAATCCCCGCCAATCCATCCGCCGCCTCTCCATGAACGAGATATTCCCGAAGCTGTTTGGGCATCCTGAAACCAATCTTCACACCATTCTCTGACATTCCCTGACATATCGTAGATTCCTAATTCATTAGGAAGTTTTGTTCCGACTGACTGCTGCTTTGTATCATTTGCCTTGATAGCAGGCCAAGACCAGTTACCTGCAAGCACTTTTTTACCTGCATTTTGCCAATACCACGCTACTTTATTGATGTCGTTACTTCCGCTATATTTAAAACTCTTACTTTTTTGTCCACCACCAGCAGCATATTCCCATTCTGCTTCGTTCGGGAGTCTATAGCCATTTGCTTTCGGGTTTATGCTAACTACCCACTTAACACTATCAAGGGGATTTTTATTTTTTAAATCCTTCTTAGCTTTATCAAGCTTATAATATGGCTGTCTTTTTTCCTCTACACTTCTTTTATTACAGTATTCGATGCAATCATACCAGCTGACGTTTTCTACTGGTAAATTTTCACCCTTGAATGTAGAGGGATTTTTGCCCATAATCGCCTCCCACTCTTTTTGAGTAATTTCATATTTACCAATATAGAAATCAGGTATTTGGGCATTTTTGCCATATAAATTGGATTTAGTATTTATAAATGTTCCGCCTTCAACAAGAATGAAATTTTCATCAGATTGGCTCTCAGGCTTTTTGGGAGAGCAAGCGTTTATAAGAAATAGCAAGCCTATAATAAATAAATTTTTCATGGATTCTCTAGTTTTATTCCCAATAAATGGAAGCTACTTTATGGTGATGTATTTTCTATTTAATAGTTTTGATTAGCTAAATTAAGTTGCTTATTATCAAGTGTTTGATGTTTTTCTTGTGTATTAAATTAGACCTAATTTATAAACAATGTGAATGATGTGTTTTTTATCGTGTAGAAGTAGTACAACTTCGATACTCATGGTATGTTACTTTTATTACTATAACTTTTGGAAGATATTTGTATGCTAACCTCTCTTTTAGGATAAAATCTGTTTAAACTTTCTAAAATGGTTATTCTGTGTTTAAATCGTAACCATGTTGTTATGAACTAGCCACCTAAACAGAAAATAACCTCGGTGTCTATCGCAAAAAATAAGCAGATATGTATCCATCGGAGTAGCACACCACGCTTCTGTACTGAAATGGATATACCTTGCTGAACTCGGTGTATCTACGAAAATTGAGATAGGTTGTTCATCTGAATAATGTTTGATACAACTATGATACCTATCTCTGATTCGCTGTCACCAAATGAAACACGTTACAAGATGGTAAATTGATTGAAAGTGAATGAATTAAATATTACAGTGGTTGTTACAGAGTTTTGCTGTTTGTATTAAAAGGTAACTTCTATCTTTTGGTAATTCTAATGTCACCTGCGTCGGGGACACCATTAAACATGATATATGGTTTTGCGTTGATAGAAACAATTGAAGAATATACGGATATACCATTTTGAGTTACAGACGCATTTGTCCAACCTGTTGGAAGCGGCCTACGTATAGTTATGGGTACATTGTAAATCGAATTGTTTAGGTTATCGGAGAGTCTTAGTGTAACATTTGTGGCATCTGAAGCTAGAGGAGTTAAGGTTACCGCATCTCTTTCTGCGATATATCGTATAACTGAACCAAAACTAGCTACCCAAAATTTTGCTCCGTTTACATTAAAAAATGATAGACTATTTTTAAACTCCGTTGAAGATAAAGGAGAATACCCACCATCATTATCCATTCCATGAATCAAAAATACGGCCCATCCCTCAGTAGAAGCTGCAGCATTTGCTCTGCTCTGAAAATCACTATTAGTTTTAACATTACCAGCACTTCCACAAATAAGTGAACTTACATTCATGATATTTGAGGGCGTACTACTCTCGACCTGTCCCGAGCAACCACGGCCAGCAATGTATGATTGTTGTGCTATGGAGATACTTCCAACACTACAGTTTGGCCAAGCTAATGTACGAGGTGTAATTCCAACATTGGAACTGATAGCATTAGCTGACCCCACAATTTCGGTAGTTTGTTGTGAACTACTTAGGGTACTCATAGTTGGATGTGACACGGAGTGACTTGCAACTTCATGCCCATTAGAAGCAGCACTTTTAAGCCCTTGCCAATTTGGATTCCAATTAGTGACAGTGAAAAGCGTACCTTTAAAACCGTAGGTATTCATTGCTGGTATAGCAATTGCCAACTGATTTCTACAATTGTCATCAAATGTATAGCTCACCGCTGCTGAACGAAATCCGTTCCATGTTGCTAACTCATAAGGTAATGGTACGGTAGCACTGATTCTTGAATGTTTGGTTTCATTTGAAGTTTCCAGTTCAGAGAAACTATTTATCTCTTGCTTACACGAATATATTGTAATTAACGCAAAGCTTAGTGAGAAGAATGTTGCAAAAGAGGATTTATGTTTCATACTAGTTTTATAGTAGCGTTCTTTTTGATTTCAATTTATTATCAGCGAGTTAGTCGAATGTCACATGATGATATTTGTCAAATTGAATTAAACTACCAAACAGTTGCGTTTATGTAACCGCTTTTTCCACCGAAAGCCTCAACAGCTAAAATCATGTAATCGTAACTACCGAAGCCTTGACCGCCTCTGCTTCTCCAGTTGTTAATGTGATTTGCCATATTAATAGAACGGTTCGAACCAGTTGTTGCTCCTCCCCAGTTGTCGATGTACTGCCAGAAAGTAGCTGTACCGATAATAGAAGGCTGATTAACTTGTTGGTGTTTACAGAAACGGTACTGATGACCGTCGCTTGTCATGTAATTTACCGCAGCATTATTTCCATAATTCCATGGCATAAATCCTCTTTCCACTACATAGTATTCAATTAGTGGGCTTCTTGTCCAGCCATAAACTCCAACAAAATCATAAGAACCTGTTTGAGATCCAATATTATAGTTTACGGTTCTTGCAGAACCAGGATTCCATCCTTTTCCTCCTACTACATCATTCACTCCGCTGTAGTTGATGGCAAAGTTTCCTGCATTACCTTGTGTAATACTAGCAGTTCCTCCAGCAGTATATAATGACCAGAAGTAGCCATTATTAAAGCCAGTTGCATCTGTCTGTATTTCATTTTGCACGAATCCACTGGTTCTAACTCCTTCTGCTTCAGGAGCAATATCGGATTCCTTATTACAACTTGTAAAAGTAACTAATCCAGTAACTATCATAGCGATAGCTTTCATGAAGGTAAACCTTCTGATTGTTTTTGATAACGATACTAATGCTTTCATTTTTTGTTTTTTGAGATTGTTTTTGACTAACTCGCTGATAAGTAACTATTTAATTTATTGTTGATTAAACTAAATACAAAATTTGATTTGCTATACTTCTATTTTTGGGCAATAGTTTTCAGGCCTAATAATTTTTGATTATTAGGAAGTTATATAACCCACTCATATCATCTGTAGATGAAGAGTTTGTCACTTATAATCTAAGTGAAAGACAGTGTTGAGAGAAAAGAAGAAAAGTTAAATATTTATACTGGTCTATACTGTTTAATAGAGTTCTGTACTGTTCTAATACAGTGCAAATATATATTTATGATACGTATATATGCAAATATTATATAAAATATTTTTATATAATTTATTAAAATATTTCTATTTGATACTTGAGAGTCTTTTTTGTAAGATTTACCTACTTATAAAATTTAAATTTTATAAGTAGAAATTAAGTGATTTTGTGACTTAATTGGTGATTATTGATGAATGGATGTTTTTGGGGTTGTAATGGTAGTAATTGAGTTTTATTGTTTTCATCAACTATTCACTGAGATAAAAAAAATATGTAAAACTAGAAACGTATTTCATGATAGCAGAGAAACTGTTTATAACTAGTAAAAATATAGTGTTGAAGCGTAGTGTATGTAATCAATATTTAGGGCGAGGTATCAATAGTAAGAGAAATAGTAAGGAAGTTTTTAGGGATAGATTTTTAGTTAGGTATATTTATGAATATATGGTCAATAGTAGAAAAGACACGATGTCTCTGATAAGTCGGAACACTCTCTTTCTCAGCGGTTGCATCATAGCTTATTGTTTATTTTAAAGTTACTGGTACTGAATTCTTATCCTAAATTATTATTTTCATCTCTTAACTAACCCAAAGATAATCTACTAGCTAATAATAGGATTAGAATCCTGTTATTAGCTAGTACTTGACAAGAATCACAGGGTATTAAATCTAGAATTTAATATTCATCGTTTTTTACTATTATTCAAGGCTTGTATTGTTTTCATTAACCCATATTCTGTCGTGATAGGTAGTTTTTTATCTAAGGCTTTTATGATTTTGGTGTTATCTACTACATAACTTTCTGTTAGTTTCTGAAGTCGTAAAGCCATCAACTCCTGTTATAAGAACTGTTATTTTATTATTTTTTTGCATAGATTATGATGCTTTTAGCCATTTGTTGATTGATTGTTTCTCGTTGATACTGGTGCTTAAAGCTTTTTCTTTCTTCTTTTTGGTAGGAATATTGGTGGAATTTGGTCAAAAAATCTTGGTAATTCCCAGCAGGGAAAACAATACTATTACTTACATTTTCTTGTATAAACTTACTTGCATATCCACCAACTCCCGCAATAATAGGGGTGTCGAAACAGGCGTATTCGAATATTTTTGAGGGTAGTACTCGTTCAAATGCCTGAAGTGTATTGAGGTGTAAAAATAAAAAGTCTGCTTTTTCGTACTCTTGAATTAAATTTCTTCTGGGCATTGGGTCTAATAGTTGAACG
>JARXAV010000275.1 GCA_029865665.1 Flectobacillus sp.
TTAACGATTCAACATATATCGTATATAGGTAAATGACAAAGGTTATCTCACATTAACATCAATTAACCTTGATTAACCCTCATTAACTCGAAAGTGATTAATGAGGGTTAATTATTTTTGTAGCACCTGATTAACAAGGGATTAATCAGTAAAATTAATTTAAACACCAAAATATTTCAATCATGAATATCTCAAAGACAGGCAGAGCATTACAATTGGAAGGATTACAATTTGCTCAGAATAAAGTAACACTTGGATTCAAGTGTGATGCAGGAACAAAAATACAACTGGCACAAGAAGCTCAAAGGATGGAAATGACCTTGAGTGAGTATGTTGATACGATTATTGCCAGTCGTCACTTATTAGTTCAACAATCTACTGATAACGAATCTACCTTAACATCACAACTAATACTCTTGGACGATGAAGTTGGCGAGCTTAAAGCAAGAGTAGCTTTTTATGAGAATGAATATATGCAAGATATGTTCCGCAAATCACAAGGCACTATCCAAGAACTATCGGACTCAGAGGGTAATAGTTTCCACTTAACAGTCAACAGTATCCAAGACGTTTACACCGTACTTCTTAATCACGTACAAACAGCATAGGAACTTATGTTTATCGTTAAATCAAAGCCATTTGCTAATTTGACACAAGGTTTGTCAGGGCAATCAACAAATTCATTAAGTTATTCACCATATCCAGAAGAACAATTTCATAGTGTCTCCAGACGGAAATCAAATTGGTGGAAGGTTATTTTAATAATCATCTTGATATTTTCTGGAGTAGGAATAGTTATCTGGTTCGTATCACCTAAAAATCAAGAAGAACAAGGTTCAGAACTACCAGAGAAAACAAATTCTGACCAACTCGGCACTACGTAAATTAACTCTCTCAGATTGACTAAGGTTAAGCATCTAAGTCAATCTGAGTTTTTTTGTTCTCAAACCTATCACTCCTACTCCAAAATCATCAAACTGATTTACAGCCAATTAAATCTCATAACGCACAAACCTAAAAATACATCAATCCCTCCCTCCTTCCCGTAAAAATTCTTCATCTAGTTAGCTATTTGTCCGTTCGATAAATTTTTGGTACTTCTACCGTACTTATTCATACATATTGTACATATTTTTTATTACTTTGATAAATCAATCATACCAAAACTATTCTAACCATGAATTCAAACATCTATGCCTTACTTATCGGTATTGATAAGTATCCGAGTAATGTTCCGCAACTTAATGGATGCGTTAATGACATTCTGTCTATCAAAGATTTTTTGGAAACTTCTTATCCAAATCAATATTTACATATTGAAACATTACTTGATGACAGTGCTACTCGTAAGGCTGTTATAGAAAAGTTTGAGAATCACTTAGGCAAAGCTTCATCAAATGACATTGCTTTTGTGTACTACGCTGGACATGGATCTACTGAAAATGCTCCTGAAGAATTTAAGGCGGAGAACCCAAATGGGATCAATGAAACATTGGTTTGTTATGATAGTCGATTAGATGATGGTTTTGATTTAGCCGATAAAGAACTGGCTGCTCTGATAAATAATGTATCTAAACATACTTCTAACATTATTATTTGCTTGGATGCCTGTCATTCTGGTTCGGGTACTCGTGAATCACTAGATGTCAGTAAAGTTCGTCATGCTCCAAGGTTTAACCGAGGTGACGGTAGTAAACGAACGTTGCATGATTACTACAATGGTTATTATGCAAAACAACTACAAGTAGATGGAAAAATTACTGTACCTATCAGTAAGCACTTATTGTTAGCAGCCTGTCAACCTAATGAAGTAGCTTACGAAACAACTGACCAACATGGGCTTTTTACCAGTACACTTCTTGCTACGTTAAAGAATAAAAACATTCAAACGTTAACTTACGCTGACCTATTTAAAGAGGTAACTATCTACGTACGTAATACCCAACAAAACCAGCATCCCAGCTTTGAGTTTTTAGCAGGCTTTAATCCCCATACTCTTTTCTTATCAAATCAGGTTAGTGATAAGACTACCTCGTTCGCTGTTTTTTATGAAAATAATCAGTGGAAAATAGACAAAGGAGCTGTACATGGATTGAGTATATTTCAGCAACCGCCTACGGTTTGGATATTTGACGCTAATACACAAAGCTTTGATGCAGCATACAAACTAACGGATGGTTCATTGAAAAATGTAGCAATGCAAACATCTATTCTTTCACTTAAAAACGTAAGATGCCTTGACCCTACCAAAGTGTACGTGGGGATTCAGATAGATAATTTCACCAAAGTAGCAACTCTTTTTAGTGAGGTTGCTATAAAGTCTTTCAATGCTAGTTCTGAGTTTAATATCACTAACTATAAGGACGTTGCAGATTATATCCTTGTAGAAAAAGAGGGACAGTTTCAAGTTATCCATCGGGTATCGAATAAGATTATTTATGAGTCCACAGATTTGAGAATAGCTGATGAAATTCTTAGCAAAATAGCACTATGGGAAAACGTAAAAATTCTTAGAAACCCTAACAGTAAACTCACGTCGAAGGATATTTCCTTTGCTATTGAAATAGATTCTCTGGTACTCGATGGGAACGATGTTCAATATTGTCTTAAAGAAACGTCAGATGGAAGTATTGAAACAAAACCCTATTCTTTGATTGTCGAAAACAAGACTCATACCTCGCTGTTTTTTTCAGTAATGTTCATATCTCCGTTATATGGAATAATGACACTTAATTCTAATTCTTCTATACCAGCAGGAATGAAGGGGAACTTGTTTACAAAAAGATTAGGCTTTTTCCCCGAACAAATTGATGATTTAGAAAGCAACTGTCTATTTAAGCTCTTTGTAACGAAGAGTCCTCTTGATCTAACCCCCGTCGTACAGGAAAATTTTTCTTTTAATACCTCTGTTAGAGGTATAACACAGACCACTCGCTTTTTATCCGACAATGATAGTTTAGATACAAGTAGTGAAGATTGGCAAATCTTTGACTTAAAACTTCGCTTAGTCAAATCGTCCCAATCAATTGGCAGAACGCCAGCTATTTTTCAAGATAAAGGATTAACAATCGAACCTCATAACTCCTTTGAGGCGAATGTATCTTTTACCTCATTAGATACTATTAGTAGAAATGTTTCTTCAAGACAATCGTTCCTAACAAGCTCGTTAGCAAAAAATCAATTGGAGTTACTTACTCTTGGTACTGCTAGTCGTACTACAGAGCAAGCTCAAGTAATCGAACTCGACAATATTCAGGGAGAAGTTAGTAGCAATAATCCCCTGGTATTAAAGGTCAAACAACAACTTAGTGATGAGTCTGAAATTTTACTACCAGTCATGCTCAATGGAGATGACTTAGTGGTTATAGGTACAGGAATCACAAATGAAGAGGGTGAGCAAATCGTTCAGATTGAACACCTCCCTAAAACAGAAGCCATTGGAACAAGAAGCTTAGGAAGATCTGTCAAGTTCTGTTTAATGAAATTGGTATTTAAAACTGCACCCGAAAGTTATTTTTCTCTACGCTGGGTTGACTATGAGCAGGAAAAACCTGTAAGGACAAGCGAAAACTTAACTGAAAAAATTAGTAATGCAAACCAGATTGTCCTCTTTATTCATGGTATTATTGGAGACACAGAAGGAATGCTTCCGTTTGCTGAACAATTAGTGAAACAAACAGATAAAACGGAATCAGCATTCGATTTAGTCTTGACTTTTGATTATGAATGTTTAAATACATCCATTGAAAAAGTGGCAGAACAACTTGCTTCAGTATTGAGTCAACACGGAATTGACGAGAATACAGGTAAAAAAATAACGATTGTATCGCACTCAATGGGAGGCTTAGTATCAAGAATCTTGATAGAAAAGATTGGTAAAGCCAATTTAGTGAAAAAGCTCATCATGGCAGGTACGCCTAATGGTGGCTCTGTACTCGGCAACATACCTTCCTATATTTCTATGGCTACTGATGTACTGACACTCGGTTTGAGTTCTGTTTTCTTTGCTCCTTATTTAGCTTGGGCAGCAGGGCTTGTCGTGGCTCTGAAAAAGAGTAGCAAAATCACAATAACCCTAGATGAGATGAAACGTTCTTCGGATTTAATTAATACATTGTATATACAAAATGACCCTCACGTACCCTATTATATTTTAGCTGGAAGAATAGACCTGTACCAACCAAGCTTCGCTGATCCGTCTTGGTTTGAAAAGCTTTCTACAAAATTAACACTCGATATGGGTAATCTTGTTCACAAAGGCGAACTCCATGACATTGCGGTTTATACAAAAGATATTAAACATATCAATCAACATCGACAGCCTCAAGTGACATTACAAGAAGTAGGTTGCCCACACATTTTTTATTTCGACGAACCTCAAAGTAAAGAAATACTATATCAATGGCTTGAAGCATAATCCTTTTCAACGCTACTGTTACCCTTGTTAACTAACTTAGCTTATGGCATTACCACTTTTTATAATATCCTTTGCAAACAATCCCCTTAATCCTCTTTCTAGTTTAAAGAAGGAAGAGTTAGGGGTAAAAAAAGTAATTGATGAAATCAAATTATACGGTTGTGACATTGAAGTCGTATACCCAACAACTAGGGAAGAAATCGTGGATTTGCTGAAACTAGAAACGAACCGAGAACGGCTCTATCTGTTCAGTTATAGTGGTCATGCCGATGGAGACCGCCTTATCACAGAAGAAGAAACTACCTACGCACACGGCTTGGCAAATCTTTTGGCTGAGTGTAGAAACTTGCAATGTGTTGTGCTAAATGGTTGCTCTACCGAAAAACAAGTTTTCTTGATACAAGAATCATTCAAGAAAACTAATATGACGACTCCTGCCATAGTAGCAACTTCGGCAAGTGTTGGGGATGAAATTGCGTCGGAGTTTAACATTCATTTCTTTCAACAGTTACTTACTTATGGTTATTCCATTAATGATGCTTTTTCTTTGGCGATTGCCCTAATCAATACAAAGACAAAACAGCCAATTATTCCTATCAATCGTTTTTTGGACGAACAACCTCAGGATTTAGGGACGTGGGGACTGTACACTATCAATGATGAACCCATCCGTGTATTAGAAAGTATTCAAATAGGTTCTCGGAATCAATACGAACCTAATATCCGACTTTTCAAAAGCTTGATCAGAGAATTAAGTAGTACCAACCCCGATGTAAGAAAACGCTATACTAACGATAAGGGTAATATTTTATCTATTCACCCTTATAAGCCGTTTATCTATCAAAGTTTCCCTTTACCAATAAGTAAAAGGTTGCAACGATTAGAATCATCTCAAAGCTCTAATGACAAGGCTCAAGGCACAATCTTTTACAATAAAATAGACCGTAATCGTCTGGGAGAGCTTACAAGAACAGCTCTTACCTTTTTAGATATTCTAGTAGCTTTTTCTTTAGCCGAACTATACGCCTTACTTCAAAATACCCCTAGTGCGTTAAGCTCCGACAGTAAAAAAATAGTATTCACTTCGATTACTAATCAAAAACTTGGACGCACAGAGGTATTAACAACTCTTTTACACGAGATTAGCCTGAGTCCAAAGCCTTTATTTGTAAGTGAATTAGCGAGCTTAATTACAGAAGAAGATACAAGACTGGAAGAATTGCTAGGCTTTTTTGAAAAACTCGCTCCTACAATCTCTACTATGAATAATACGCAAGCGGCAAGCTTGGTAGAATTAGCAGAATTAAGAATCGTAGGAATTTTTCAAAAATGTATGTTTTTAACAAACTATCATCTTACCTCGATTGATAATATTCAACTTAATCGCAAAAGACACGAAACAGCACAGTACAGACATGAAGTGTTTTTCCAAAGATGGGGCATGGGAGTAGAACCAGCTCGTGATAGTGAGGTATTTACAGACTATTACCTTGATAATGCCTCTATTATTTTGCACAAAGAAACTGTATTAGACAACGGATGTCAATATATCAATCTCAGTCCTTTTCTTATTGATGAGGTCTTATTCTCACCCAAAGCCAATATATCTAACATCATGGCATTAATGGGTTATAAACCTCATAACGACGAGTTTTCGTTCCGCTACCTCATTTACAGTAGTAAAGAGAATGAAGGGAAAAGCCTTGTTTATCAAGAAAATGATAGCTTTCAACAAGAGGTTGAATTTGAAAATATTGCTTTCAGTGAAATCAAAAACGAGTGGGAACATTTCTTAAATCTACTAGCCTAATGGAAGCAAAAAGCCCTTTTAAATTCTTGGATGCTTACACAGCCAACGATACTGACATTTTCGTTGGCAGAGAGGTTGAGGAAAAAAAATTGTTCCAACAATTGAGAAATACAACCTTAAATCTCCTCTATGGAATGTCTGGTACTGGCAAAACGAGTCTGGCACAATGTGGCTTGGCTAAGTTTTATGACGGTGCAGACTGGCATCCCTTTTATATCCGACGAGGTAACAACATCAATGAAAGTCTTTTGAAAGCCCTAAAAGATACCCTAACTGATGTTGAAGATTCCGCAATTTTAGATGCCTATACACTCCCAGAATTGGTGTATCAGGTATTTATCACCTTTTCTCGTCCTGTTTATTTAATATTCGACCAGTTTGAAGAACTATTTACCATTGCCAGTGATAATAAAGAAGAAAGAGAAAGCTTTTTTAAAACGATTCAAGAGTTACAGAAACAAAACCTTCCATGTAAAATCATCATCATTATTCGGGAAGAGTTTTTAGGGCAATTGTATGAATATGAGAAATTTGTCCCTAATCTATTTGATTTTCGATTAAGGATAGAACCCATGACAGTTGCTAAACTCAAGCAAGTAACGACTCATACCCTCGATAGTTTTGATGTAAAAGTAAGCAAAGCCAATCTTATTGATACCATCACCCAAAACCTTTTAGATGGTAAAATCAGCAGTCAACTTGCCTTTTTACAGGTATATCTCGACCGCCTTTGGCAAGAAGCAGAACATGGTAATCAGCAAGTCACAATTTCAGACGCAACAGTAAGCAAAGTAGGTAAAATTGAGGCTGTTTTAGAAAAATTCTTAGACAATCAGTTAGAATCTATTGCAGATAAAAATGATGAAAAGAAAAAGCAACTTAGACTTTTGCTGGATAGATTTGTAACCGAAGATGGCACAAAACGCCCTATCGCTGAAGATAAGTTGACAGCATTTGAAAAAACGCTGGTGAAACAAGTAGAAAGCGTTCGTATTATCCGTAAAAATGAAATTTATTACGAATTAGCCCACGATACACTTGCGGTAATCATTAATAATAAA
>JARXAV010000049.1 GCA_029865665.1 Flectobacillus sp.
TGGTCATTTACAGCTGGAAAGCGGAGGTATAATGGATATGAAAAACTATTAAATAAAGACGGCTACCTTGATTTTGGTAGCCGTCTTTTTTGTTTAAAAACCTTCTTTTTCTACCTCTTTTTTCTTTTCTGGTTTTGTTGGTAGGTCTTCTTTATCTTCTTTTGTGCTTTTCGCTGTTGTTTTAGTGGTGGTTGTTTTTCTAGCTTTAGTTCGATACATTTCAGCATAGCGATCTACAAAGGCTAGTTTTTCTTCTGAACCAACTCCTAAGAAGGCGTAGGCATTTTTTCCACTCCCTTTTTTAACTCCTTTCGCTTTGGTACTGACAATCGCATTGAAATCGTTATCAGATGAAATAACACCCATTTCATTTTTTAAATACGCCATATAATACCACAAATCAGGTGAGGCTTCTAAATACAGATAAAACTCATCACCATCTACGGTTTTGCGAATTTCGATTTGTCCTTCCATTTCAGTATTAATATCTACATCACCAATGGCCGCAATACTCAATTTACCAACCGTGTAATACGACGAATGGGTATCTGAATAACGAAGATTTGCTTTTGAAATCACCATCGTCGTATTCAATTTTGAATTGAAGGTATTCAGAGCAACGTGTTCATTTTTTATTCTTCTTTCAAACGGATCAACTACTTTTCCACCCAATAAGTTAGCTAATTTAGACATTAAATGGTCTCTGTCTTCGGGTTCATCGGCACTAGCATTATCCCTGGCTTCTGCATTTGCTTTTACGATTTTATCAGCCATTGTCTTTAGTACCTCCGTCGGAATCTGGAAGTTCAGTACCATCATTTGGTCAAATTTATAACGACCGCTATCCGTTCGCATTTGGGCAAAACCCGCTGTTTGTACGTAATTAGCAGGGTTAAAGAAACGGAAAGTACCTTCTAAATTGAGCGTTTTTTTCTCATCGTCATAAATATAGCGATTTGCCTCATACGACTTTTCCTTATCATCAGGACCAATTTCGAAGCGACTTGTTTTTGAAATATCTCTTAATTTTCCATTTGCAAGAAAGAGGTCTTCGTCTTTGGCATCGCCTTTATTACCCAAGAATGTGGTGTATAAGCCACCCGATTCATTCCTAAAATGCAAACCCGCATAAATCGGGAGGTTAATGTCACTTTTTAAATTTGCTTGTACGTCAATTGTAACATTATCGGTGTTATTTCCTTTAAAGGCAAACCAGTTAATAATATCAGCTCTATTCTTGGTATCGGGTCGAACGTAGCCATCTAGCAACAGGTTTTTCTCTGTTGCCAACATCGTGATTTCGCCACGGTAAAGCAATTTGCTTGACAGTCTGAATTTATCTTTCTCTTCAATATTTGCTTTGGCAGTGGTGATATAGCCTTTGACCTTTTTACGGAATTTATCTTCGATGATCGTTTCTTTAAAGTCAAAATTCCCCATTTTAACATTGAGGGTATCGCCTGCAAGGTTTAAGAAACGATAGGTAGCATCGCCTTCAAACTTACTTTTTGAAAGAATACGGATATTTCCATTCACAAGCGTATGGTAACCATTTAGCGTATCTACTTGTAATTTTGCGTTATAGAACCCTCTCATTTCGGCATCTCGACGGATGGAAACAGCACCTTTGTCTGGGAATATTTTAGCATCTGCTGATTTGATGAAATATACTCCATAAATATTTAGTGACTGCTTTTCAATTTCATAAAGGGCTTCAGAACCATTAAATGAAAGTCCTTCTTGCAACGGGTCGAGAGACGTAAAAGTGGATGTTCGCACGTCACCTTTCATCGTTATTGTCTTTTTGTTAATGTCCCATTCTGCACTGTTGATAGAGGTTTTATAGGCAGTATATGGGAAGAACAAGCTCGTTGAATCTTGAATTTTGAGGTTCGTTGGGGTTTTAATACTGACTAAACCTGTTGCCAAGTTGAAGTTTACGTTCATATTTTTACCCAATAATGCTGGTTTGGCCGCCGATAAGTTGCTGCCTACTGATAAGTTGGCTGGTAGAGCAGAGAAGGCTTCTTTACCGAACTTGAAATTATTTGATTCAGTTTCGGAGTCAGCACGGCGGACTGTTCCAAAGCCAAAGATTCCCGATTGTTTAAGTAGGAGTTCCCCTTTAAGTTTGGTACTGCCTGTGTATAAATCGAAATCATTTCCTTTGGTTTCAATCAGCATACTATCTACTTTCGGAGTCCATTTTAACGAGAAGTTATTAAACGCAACCTTCGTGAAATAACCCTGCCCGATTGTACCTTCGTTAATAAGCCCCGATGTACCATAAGCAACCACGGTATCACTCGTGAAAATAGCATCTTTCGCTTGAATCTGTGCTGTCAAATGGTTGATTTCTCCTTCGGCATGGAGTCCTTTTTTATCCATAATTAGCGGCCCCGTAAACTTCATAAATGCCTTACTATTGTATAAACTATATTTTCCTTCGGGTGCTTTGTGGGCAAATCCAAGGGAGTTGTCAGGCATTGAAATAAGGGTTTCTTTGAAAGGAGGGAAGATACCATCCGAATAGAATGTTCCCACAAAGTCAATGTCTTTCACATTTAAACTGTCAAAGTCAATATTCGCCACTTTGAAATAAACCTTTTGGTTATAAGCTCCATTTGCACGCCACGGATGGTCGAAATAGGCAGTTACACCCGTTGGCACAACCAAACGAGGGTATTCTGGCATTCGTTGACGACCCGATTTATTATCGGGTTTATTGATGTAAATTACCCCTGCATCGTATTTCAAATCTCCCCCAATTTCGGTGCGTCCCTTACGGGCTAATTCTTTTTGAGGAACAAAAGTGATGGAGTCAATTTTATTTAGTTTTACACTAAACTCATTGTAGTTGAACGATAAATCTTTTCCTCTAAAACGGAAGTTACCCGTTTTTAACTCTCCATTAATAGCAAAGTTGCGGTCTTTATTCACCCGAATTAACTTGTCGGATGGAGCCATATACACATTCAGCGAATCTGAAAGATAAAATTGCTTTACTCCTCTGATAATCATTTGATTATCTTTTAAGTTAATGGAAGCATTGGCTGTCGTATCTTTTGTATTAGACGAATAAAAAGAGGAAATCAAGAAGTTGTCATAGTCTTTTTTCGCTCCATTTACCGCTAAGTAGTGCATCCCCTTTCTGGATAAAACTAACTTTTCAACCTCTGGGTCATAATTAAAATAACCCCTTTGCATCATGCTTAAAAAGGCTGGTCGAATGGCACTTGCATCTTTTTGAAAAGCCCTAGCCAATTCAGTTACACTTGTACTAGTTACGTTGTTTTTACGGGTATAATTGGCAACTACCAACAAGGGGTTGAAGTTATAGCTTTCTGAAATTTTACCAAAGCGTTCTGGATTGAAATAATCAAAGGATTCAAACAAGGCTGGTACGACGTTTTTAGCAGTAACAATACTAAAATCCATGCGTTGCTCATTCAACGCCCAGTCCATCGCATCGGTTGTAATGTCTAGTTTGTGATAACTATCTGAGTAGGAGGCATCTCTAAAGCCTCCATCATCCACTTTGCTCAAATGCAATAGTTGTTGTTTGCGGTTGTACTGAAACTTTACAAGCGGATGATAAATAGAGTCGTTCGTTGCAAAATAACCGACAAATGTTGCCGAAGGAGATTTAATAAGCGAATCGCCTAAGTCGAACTGTTTACTTATTGCCCGAAAAGTTAAGCGTCCGTTTTTCTTTACTTCAATGCTTGCATATTTAGAAGCTACTGACATACTAGAGACTTTCGTACCGATAAGTGCAAAACCTCCTTTATAATCAATTTCACCGATGTTTTTTAGGGTCACATCATTGGCTAAGGACTTGAACCGAGGGAAAGTCGAGAGCGTATTTTTATTTCTTTTTTTACTCTGAAACTCAAAAATACCTTTTACTGGGGCAATCAATTTGCTTGGGTAGGTCATGGTTGCAAACTCGGTACTTAACGTTGGGTTACGTACATTCATGCTATAATTGCCCAAGGTTACATACGCTTCGTTGATACCTACATTTTCCCAAGTAATGACACCGCCCGTACCTAACAAAACCCCGTCTTTAATACCCAATACGCAATTGGTTCTGATTAAACTTACCGAGTCATAAGAAGTTACAATGCTTAAATCCACATCGTTGAAAGACAAGGCTGGGCCGGGGTTGATAAACTGCGGAGCGGCTTCTTCGGGAGTAGCTGTATTGTCGGCATTGGCAACAGGGGTATCGCCCCAATCATCAAAGGTATTGGGCGTTACTTTTGCAGATGTCGCAGGAGTAACCTCACCCGTTTTACTTTTATTTACTTCTACTTTTTGCTCGTTATAGACAAAAGAGAGCGTACCATTTAAGGCAAATAATCGGTTATAATTGGTCAGGTACAAGGCTCGTGACGCAAAGTAAGTACGGCAAATATCTACGTATCGCATCGTTGTTTTATTATCACTTTGGTCAGCACTTTTTTGAAGGACTTCCAAAAAGCTATCCAAATTCGTAGCCGAAAGTTTGGCTGTAAAAACCGCTTGATTGATGGTCTCAAACAAATTGGTTAATTGAGGAGCTTTGTAGCCTTTTTTGAACATAGAACTCGTAACGAGTGCCAGACTCCCTTTCTGTTTATCGCTAATGGTTTTGCCGTTCCACCAAGCAGAGAAATTAGTGGCAATCGCCTCCGTTTGTGGATTTCCAGAAATCGCCATTAAATTGATGGCATCGGGTAAAAACTCCGCAGGTTTATCCGAGACTTTTAGTCCTTGTGCTTGTGCAAAGCTTATTATAAAAAAACTTAGGAAGGTTAATGCGTACTTGTTCAGTTGCATGGGTAGTGGGTTTGGCTTTATAGAAGTTATCAACAGCTTTATCTTGTTGTAAAATTAACGAATTTATTGGATTCGGATTGTTTAGAAGTAGCTCGGGAAATAAAAAAATCCCCACCAATTGGCAGGGATTCTCAAACTATATTGCTTGTGGTTCTACTTCCATTCAAAAATGACAGATGCCCAATTGTTTTTGCTGGTGCCTCCTATTTTTACTAAGCCTACTTCGTTGGCTACTTTCTCAATATCGGTAATATCGTGTTCGTAAAAACCGCTTACTGCCAACACCGAAGCGTTAGGTTTCATAAAATTGATGTATTGAGGAATATCACGCATTAAAATATTGCGGTTGATATTTGCCAATACCACATCGTACTGTTCCGCAGGCTCGTCTTCAATCGTTCCTTGACGAACCACCACGTTTTCGCAGTGATTCAAGGCTACATTTTCACGAGAATTTTCCGCTGCCCATTCTTCAATATCAAATGCCGCCACTTCCGAAGCTCCTAATTTAGAAGCCATAATCGCCAAAATACCTGTGCCACAACCTACATCCAATACTTTTTTCCCTTCGTGGTTGATTTCTTTTAATTGTAAACCCAAAATCATCGAAGTCGTTTCGTGGTGTCCCGTTCCGAATGACATCTTTGGATTAATCACAATTTCGTATTGATACGCTGGATTTGGTTCGTGGAAACTAGCTCGTACTAAAATACCGTTTTCAAATACCGAAATGGGTTCATAACTCTTTTCCCATTCTTCGTTCCAGTTTTTCTTTTCAAGGCTTTTGAATGAATAGCTGATTTGGGTCATTCCCAAATAGCGTTCAATCATACTGTCAAGGTTTTCTTCCGAAAACAAATCTTCTGTGATATAGGCGTTTAAGCCATAACTTTCTTCCGTAAATGTTTCATAACCAAGTTCTCCTAATTCGGCCATAAAAATGTCCGAAAACTCAGCATCAACAGAAAGTTTTAATTCGATATAATTCATTATGCTTGCTTTTTCTGAATGAAATTTCAAACACAAAGGTACTCAAAAAAATGAGCTTATAGTCTAGCTCTAAGGGTTTCTACACCACGGTGAATATTATTATTGACCGACTGATAATTGATACCCATGCGTCTGGCAATTTCCTGATTTCCGAGTTTGTCGAAATAGCGAAGTTTTAAGGCTTCTAACACTCGTGGCGAAAGACTTTGAACGGCTTTCTCTAAACGTACAAAGGTTTCTTCTTTTTCAAGGGATTCGTGTTGATAAGTAAAAGACGAAATCTCAAATTGATGTACCAACTCTGGACTATCATCAAACGAAAGTTTACTGCGAGAATCCGCCACTCTACGCACTAATTCATGGCGTAAAGAAGTCTTGAGATAAGGCTCGATATTGTCAATATCCGAAAGGTGGTTTTTCCGATTCCATAAATTAACGAACAAATCATGAACGGTATCCATGACCAATTCGGTATCCACAGAGATTTTATTTCCGTAGCGAAGTAAAATTTTATAATAGCGAGTATAAACGATTCGAAAAGCATGAGAATCTCCGCTTTTGAATTGCTGCCATAATGCGATGCTTTCGCTGGTTTTCGTTGCTGTCATGTCTATTTTACTTATGCTAAGAATTAATTGTAAAATTCCATTACAAAGAGAATCTATTTTTGCTACAAAAACTTATCGTGAATTAGTATGTTTTGATACTATATTAGCATACTTTTGGCAAAGTGTTCGATAAACTAAATGATATAGTCACAATGAAGCCACTTTTCAGGAAAGTACAGGTCATGCCAACGCAATCGTTTAGCATTCGGCAAGACGTAGTCCCTTATTTTTATAACCACTGGCATTATCATCCCGAAGTAGAAATCGTTCACGTGCAGGAAGGAACGGGAATGCTTTTGGTTGGTGATGGCGTGAGCAATTACCGAGAGGATGATTTGATTGTGATAGGGGCGAATGCTCCCCATTTCTTTCGTAGCGATGATACGTATTTTGAACAAGGAACGCCTTTACTTTCCAAATCGACGGTTATTCACTTTAATCCCGATTTTTTAGGACAAACTTTTTTAGAAATGTCCGAAATGAAAAATGTTACCGATTTTTTAACGAGAGCAAGCAAAGGTTTTTTAATTCGTGCCGAAAGTGGTAATGAAGCAAAAGAATTGATTGCAACGATGCTCCAAGCTACGGGGTTGCAACGAGTTATTTTACTGCTGAAAGTATTGAATCATCTCACCAGAGTTGAGTCCATTTTAGAGTTGTCAAAATCTGAATATACGAGTTCTTTGGATGAAGTAAATACTAAGCGGATAGATCAAATTTATTCTTTTTCTTTGAATAACTTTACTCGGGAAATTACCCTAGATGAGGTTTCTGAAGTTGCCAATATCAGTAAAAACTCCTTTTGTCGGTATTTCAAAACCCATACCCGCAAAACCTATTTTCAATTTTTATTGGAGTTACGGGTAGGTCATGCCTGTAAACTGTTGGCAGAAGAACATCTTAGTATTTCTCAAGTGGCTTTTGAAAGTGGCTTTAATAATTTGTCGCATTTTAATCGTTCTTTCAAGACGATTATGACCATGAAACCCCAATCATATCAAAAATTATATCGAAAATAATGAAATTAGAACTTTGTGCTTACTCCCTAGAAGACTGCTTAACGGCCGCTGCTGCAGGTTTCCATCAAGTAGAATTATGTGCTTCGCCTGCCGATGGCGGTACAACTCCATCGGGTGGTTTAGTGAAATTGGTAAAAGAAAAAATTGCCTTACATATCAACGTAATGATTCGCCCAAGAGGAGGCGATTTTCTTTATTCAGCCTCTGAAATAGCGGTGATGAAAGCCGATATTTTATTGATGAAAGAACTAGGAGTGAAGGGTGTTGTACTGGGTGTGTTACAGGCAGATGGGCAAGTTGACAAGGAATTGCTACGAGAATTAGTTGGGTTGGCTGCCCCTTTGGAGGTGGTATTTCATCGGGCTTTCGATTTGGCTCTTGACCCCAGACAAGCCTTAGAAGATATTATTGAAGCAGGTTGCCAACGTTTATTAACTTCTGGACAAGCCCTCACGGCTCAGGCGGGTATCAATGTTATCGAACAATTAGTGAAACAAGCACAAGGGCGTATCGAGATTATGGTGGGTAGTGGCATATCAAGCGAGAATGTACCTTTATTCAAATCCGTTGGTGTTTCCTGCTTTCATACTTCTGCAAGAGCTTATCAGGAGTCGGCAATGGAATACAGAAAAGTAGGAATTGTTTTAACCGATTTTGAGGGTATATCTGATTACCAAAAACGCTTTGCAGATGCCTCCAAACTCCAAAAAATGCGTGAGATAGTATCCATTCCTTAAAAATGTGTCAAAAAAGCCAAATTTTTTATATTGGTATTATTTGAATAATAAATATAATTTATTATTCGGTTTGAACTTGCCTTTTTCATAGAAAAAAATGAACGTATTAGGAGTAATGTATTGATAAACAGTTTATTATTTGTTTTTTTGATTCGCTTAGATTGTACTTGTCTGATTTACCTAAAAGGAGGATTCTTGAGTCTTGTTTAGATTATATTTAGAAAATGAAAGAAGGCTCAAAAAACGCTCAAATAGAAAAATCGTCGTTCTTTTCAGAATGCGTGAATATAATTTTATCTTTAACAAAAAATAACTAGGGAATTGCCCTGACCGTATAACTAAGCGCAGATGGAAATCGAAAATCCTTTAAAAAACACTGTTCCAAAACAAAAAATATTAATCGAAATTGCTTGGGAAACATGTAACCAAGTAGGTGGAATCTATACCGTAATTCGTACAAAAGTACCTTCCATGGTAGAAAAATGGGGCGATGATTACTTCTTAATAGGCCCATATTTCCCTCAAACAGCCTCTGCTGAGTTCGAACCAATCCATGATTTAGACGATTCTGTTTTAGGAAAAACGGTTCAGAAAATGCGTTCAATGGGTTTTGGTGTTCATTACGGCTATTGGTTAGTAACAGGTAAACCTCGCATTATCCTTTTTGATTTTTGGTCAATTTTAGAAAACATCAACAAAATCAAAGCAACCCTTTGGGAACGCCATAAAGTATCAACCCTTCATGCAGAGGAATTGGTAAATCATGTGCTTGCCTTTGGGGAAATGGTACGTATTTTCTTAACAGAACTTTCTAGTGAAAGAGGAAATAAAACGGATATTATCGCTCATTTTCATGAGTGGATGGCATCATCGGCTATTCCAGATTTACGTCAAGATAATGTTAAAGTAGCGACTGTTTTTACTACGCATGCTACTATGTTAGGGCGTTATTTAGCTGGTAATGTTCCTAATTTTTACGAAAAGTTACACGAATTCGACTGGTTAAAAGAGGCGAAGCATTATGGTATTGAAGCTCAAGCAACCATAGAACGTTTGGCAGCACAAATGGCTCACTCCATGACGACAGTTAGTGATGTGACCGCTCGTGAATGTGAACATTTATTAGGTAAAGTGCCAGATTTGATTTTGCCGAATGGCTTAAATATCACTCGATTCTCGGCCATGCACGAGCATCAAAATTTGCATACCAAATTTAAGGATAGAATCAACGAGTTTGTAATGGGGCATTTCTTCCAGAGTCAACCTTTTGATTTGGATAAAACGCTTTATTTCTTCACTTCTGGACGTTACGAGTTTTCAAACAAAGGCTATGACCTTACGTTGGAAGCCCTATCTCGTTTAAACTGGAAAATGAAGAATGCCAAGATTGATAAAACGGTGGTGATGTTCTTTATCACCAAACAGCCTTATCATTCGATTGACCCAGAAGTACTACATTCAAGAGCTGTAATGGACGAAATTCGTCAGACTTGTAGCTCAATTGAAAAACAAATTGGCGACCAATTATTCGGTGCATCGGCATCGTCTAATGACTTACAAATGCCCGATTTGAATAATTTTGTGGATGAATACTGGCGTTTACGTTTACGTAGAACTATTCAGACATGGAAAAACAATAAGCGTCCAAAAGTAGTAACGCACTTATTGAAAAATAGCGATGGTATTACGGATTTTCTTCAAAAAACAAATTTGATGAACAATCCAGAAGATAGAGTAAAAATTGTGTATCACCCAGATTTTGTGGTTTCTTCAAATCCATTATTTGGGCTTGATTATGGTCAGTTTGTTCGTGGTTGTAACCTAGGTGTTTTCCCAAGTTACTACGAACCGTGGGGTTATACACCGCTTGAATGTATTGCAAGGGGCGTACCAACCATCACATCAGACCTTTCTGGTTTTGGTGATTATATGATGCAAATCATGCGTGATTACGACCAATGGGGCGTAATGGTGGTAAACCGTAAAACACAAGATTTCTATAAAGCTGCCGAGCAATTATCTGAAATGTTATTGAAGTTTGTCAAGCAAGGCTTGAGAGAACGTATCTCACAACGTAACCGTGTAGAAAGTATCTCTGAAACCTTCGATTGGAACAACCTTCGTACCTATTATGATACCGCTCATGATTTGGCTTTAAAGAGAAGAAAGTAATCCAAAAGCAAGCTAAAAAGCACAAAGTAGAAA